>JAWWOM010000038.1:0-16262 GCA_033851655.1 Frankiales bacterium | reverse complement strand
GGTCGCGCAGCGGCTGGACCAGCTGGTCGCGCGCACCGACACGTTGTCGCGGTTCGCCGACGACGAGTTCGTCGCGGTGCGCCCGGCTGTCGGGTCGGTGGAGGAGGCACAGCAGTGGGCGGCCCAGCTCTGCACCGCCTTCGACGAGCCGTTCCCGCTGGAGGCTGCCGCCGCGGTGACGATGACGGCCTGCGTCGGGCTGTACGTCGCGGAGCCCACCGACTCGGTCGACACGGTGCTGCAGGGCCTCGACGTCGCCGTACGCGCCGCCGGCAACGACGGCCGGGGGCGTACCCGCGTCTACACCGAGGAGCTCGGCCGGCGGGTTGCGTCGCTGCTGCGTACGGAGAACGAGCTGCGGGAGGGGATTGCCGCCGGTGAGTTCGCCCTGCACTACCAGCCGGTCATCGATCTGCGGCGGCGCAAGGTCGTCGGCGTGGAAGCGCTGCTGCGCTGGGACCACCCCGACGGCATCCGGATGCCCGACACCTTCATCCCGATCGCCGAGGACTCCGGCGTGATCGTGTCACTCGGCGGCTGGGTGGTCGAGGAGGCCTGCCGCCAGACGACGGCCTGGACCGCAGCGGGCCTCAGCCTCGAGATGGCGGTCAACCTCTCGGCCCGCCAGGTGGCCCACCCCGACACGATCACCACCATCGCGGCAGCCCTGCTCGATGCCGGGCTCGACCCACGCCGGCTGCTGGTCGAGGTGACCGAGTCCGCGGTCGTCGAGGACGCCGAAGCTGCCCAGCAGGCTTTGGCGCACCTGTCGGCGCTCGGCGTGCGGATCGCCATCGACGACTTCGGTACGGGCTACAGCTCGCTGCTCTACCTCAAGCGCTATCCGATCCAGGCGCTCAAGGTCGACCGCGTCTTCGTCTCCGGCATGGGCATCAGTGACGACGACGACGCCATCGTGGCCAGCGTCGTCAGCCTTGCCCGCGCGGTCGGCGCGGTCTGCATCGCCGAAGGCGTCGAGACCGAGGCCCAGCACCGGGCGCTGCTCACGTTGGGCTGCCACTACGCCCAGGGCTACCTGTTCGGCCGGCCGGTTCCCGCGGCCGAGGTGCCAGCGCTGGTCGAGGCCTGCAACCAGCGGCTGCAGCTCCCGGTCCCGTACCAGTCCGCTGCGAGGGCCAGGCGTCAGCTCAAGGTCAGCGCCGAGATCGTCCGCCGGATCGAGCAGCTGCACGGGGACGGGGCGTCACTGCACACCATCGCGGCGGCCTTGAACAAGGAGCACGTGCCGACCGACCATGGCGGACGCTGGGTCAGCGCGACGGTCGCCCGGGTGATCGCCGCCGATCGGGCGACCAGCTGAGCTCAGCCGCCGGGATAGTAGTGCTGGGCGATCAGGATGCCGCTGAAGATCATCAGGCCGGTGACCAGACCCAGCGGCGGCACCATCCGGCGGTAGGACCGCGAGTTGGCGTGCGCGACCACCCAGGACAGGCCGGCGGCGATCGCCAGCAGGACGGCGTAGAACGCGACGTAGGTGTACTCGACCTGCTGCTTCTTGTCCACGCCGCCGACTCCCACTCCCCTGCCCGATCCGTACGCGGGTCAGCCTAGCGGGTCCCGTACCGGCTCGCCCGGCAGGGCCACCGGAGCCGGCTCACTCCTCGACGACCTTGCCGTTGGTCACGCTCCACTGGCGGTCGGTGGGGACGGCGTCGAGGAGCCGGCGGTCGTGCGTGACCAGCAGGAGCGTTCCGGCGTAGTCGGCGAGTGCCTCCTCGAGCTGCTCGATCGCCGGCAGGTCGAGGTGGTTGGTCGGCTCGTCGAGAACCAGCAGGTTGGTGCCCTTTGCCTGCAGCAGCGCCAATCCGGCCCTGGTCCGCTCCCCCGGCGACAACGAGGCGGCCGGCCGGGAGACGTGCGCGGCTTTCAGGCCGAACTTCGCCAGCAGGGTGCGCACCTCCTCGATCGGCGCGGCTGTCGCTGCCTCGAGAACGTCGACGACCGTCGCTCCGACGTCGAAGGTCCGCCGCGCCTGGTCCAGCTCGCCGATGACCACACCAGAGCCTAGGGTCGCCGCGCCGCCGTCCAACGCCAGCCGGCCCAGCAGCACCTGGAGCAGGGTGGACTTGCCGCTGCCGTTGGCGCCGACGATGGCGACCCGGTCGGCCCAGCCCAGGTCGAGGTCCACCGGCCCGAGCGTGAACGTCCCCCGCCGGGCCACCGCCTGCCGCAGGGTCGCGACGACGTTGCCGGACCGCGCCGCCATCGGCAGCAGCAGCCTCAGCTCCCACTCCTTGCGCGGCTCGACCACGCCTTCGCCCTCGAGCCGCTCGAGCCGGTTCTCCAGGATGCGGATCTTCGACGCCGCGGAGGTGGCCCCCTCGATTCGGGCGCCCTTGAGGCTCTTGTCGTTGTCGGGCGCCCGGTTCTTGGCCCGGAGGGCGCCCCGTACGGACATCTCACGGGTCGACTGGACCTGGCCGGCGATGCGCTCCCGCCGGTCCTCGTAGTCCTCGTAGCGCTCTCGGGCCTGCCGCCGGGCGACCTCGCGCTCCTCGAGGTAGGCCTCCCAGCCACCGTCGATGGTCCGCGACGTCTCGTTGTACGGGTCGATCTCCAGCACCGCGTTGATCGTGCGCGCCAGGAACTCGCGGTCGTGGCTCACGACGACCAGGCCGCCACGCAGGCCCTGCACGAACCGCTCGAGGCGGTCCAGCCCGTCCAGGTCGAGGTCGTTGGTGGGTTCGTCGAGCAGCAGCACGTCGTAGCGGCTGAGCAGGACGGCGGCCAGCGACGCACGAGCCATCTGGCCGCCGCTCAGCCCGGTCGTCTCCACGTCGAGAGCCGCCTGCGGCAGGCCCAGGTCGGCGCAGACCTCCGCCGCCCGGGTCTCCAGGTCGGCACCGCCGAGCGCCAGCCAGCGGTCCAGCGCCGCCTCGTACGCATCCGCCGCCGCGGCGGTCTCGTTGCTCAGCGCCTCCGCTGACTCCTGCATCGCGTCGTCCGCCCGGGTCACGCCCGTGCGGCGGCCGAGGTAGCCGATCAGCGTCTCCCCCGCGCGCCGGTCCGGCTCCTGGGGCAGGTAGCCGACGGTGCCGGTCACGGTGATCGTGCCGGCGTCGAGCGGCACCTCGCCGACCAGCGCCTTGAGCAGCGTCGACTTGCCGGCGCCGTTGGGGCCGACCAGGCCGAGCCGGGTGCCCGGGCTGACGACGACATCCACGCCGTGCAGGACCGGGACATCGGCGAAGGAGGCACGCAGACCGCGGGCGACGAGGGTGGACACCTCACCAGTGTCCCGTACGGCGTACGGCGGCGTGTCCCGGAAATGTCATGATCAAGGACGTGAGCAGACGATTCCTGATCCTGCACGGCTGGGAGAACCGCCGCCCCCAAGGGCACTGGCAATGGTGGCTGGCCGAGCAGCTGCGCTCGCAGGGCGAACAGGTGCTCTACCCGCAGCTGCCGGACCCGGACTCTCCCTCGCTGGCCGGCTGGACCGAGCTGCTGCAAGCCGAGCTGGCCCAGCTGGGCAGCGGCGAGCGGGTCGTCATCGCGCACTCCCTCGGCGCCACCCTGTGGCTCTCGGCGGCGGCGGCGCTCCCCCCGGGAGCTGAGGCCGACCGGGTGGTGCTGGTGTCACCGCCGAGCCCGACGGTGCTGGGCCGCTACGCCGAGGTCGAGGAGTTCGCCCGGGCTGCCCTCGCGCCGGGCCGGACGAACACCCGGCTGGTCTGCAGTGACAACGACCCCTACTGCCCTGAGGGCGCAACGACCTTGCTCGCCGGGATGCAGCTGGACACCGACCTGGTCCCGGGCGCCGGCCACATCAACCCGGACTCCGGCTACGGGCCGTGGCCGTCCATCCTGGCGTGGGCCCTCGACCCGACCGCACGGATCACCGGCCGAGCCGCTCCAGCGTGAGCTCCCGCGCCTCGGCGTAGCGCAGCCGCACGGCCGGCACCTCGTCCGCCTCGAACACCTCGCCGGTGGTCGCTGCCCACTCCGGTGGCGCCTCCGCGCCGGACAGCGTCCACGCCGCCTGCCGGGCAGCGCCGTCGGCGACGTACTCGCTGACCGGCGGCACCACCACGGGTCGCCCCAGCACCGCGGGTGCGATCGCCCGTACCGCAGGCGATTTGGCACCGCCGCCGATCAGGAACACCCGGTCGACCCGCGCGCCCTGAGCCACCAGCGCGTCGAGCCCGTCGGCGAGCGCACAGAGCAGGCCTTCGACCGCAGCCCTGGCCACCGGGGCCGGGGACATCGTCGCCAGGGTCATGCCGTGCAGCGAGCCGGTGGCCAACGGCTTGTCCGGCGTCCGCTCGCCCTCGAGGTAGGGGACGAGGACCAGCCCCTCGGAGCCGGCCGGCGCCTGCAGGGCCAGCCGGGACAGCTCATCGAGGTCGACGCCGAGCATGCGGGCAGCTGAGGACAGGATGCGAGCGGCGTTGATCGTGCAGACCAGCGGCAGGAAACGCCCTGTCGCGTCGGCGAACCCGGCCACGGCACCGGTCACGTCACCGGCCGGGACCTCGCTGACCGCGGAGACCACGCCGGAGGTGCCGATGGAGACCACCACGTCTCCGGGTCCGGCCCCGAGACCGAGGGCTGCCGCGGCGTTGTCGCCCGTTCCGGGCCCGAGGACGGCGCCGGCCTTGGTGTAGCCGCCGGGCTCCGCGGGACCCAGCACCGTCGGCACCAGGACCCGCTTGCCGAGCGCCCGCTCGAGCAGGTCGAACCGGTAGTCCCCCGCGCTCGGCGACCAGTAGCCGGTGCCGCTCGCGTCACCGCGGTCGGTCCGGATCGCCTGCAGGCCAGCCGATCCGGCCAGGTGCCAGCTCAGGAAGTCGTGCGGCAGGCACACAGCAGCGGTACGGGACACGCTCTGCTGCTCGTGCTCGGCGAGCCACCGGAGCTTGGTCACGGTGAACGACGCCACCGGGACGGTGCCGACGGCGTCCACCCACGCCTGGGCTCCCAGCTCGGCGACCAGATCGCTGGCGGCCTGACCCGAACGGAGGTCGTTCCAGAGCAGGGCCGGCCGGACCACCGCGCCGTCCTCGTCGAGGCAGACCATGCCGTGCTGCTGGGCACCGACGGCGACGGCGCCGACGTCGTCCAGGCCGCCTGCTGCTTCGATCGCCGTGTCCAGGGCCGCGAGCCAGAACGCGGGGTCCACCTCGGTGCCGTCCGGGTGGGCGGCCGAGCCGGTCCGGACCAGCGCCCCTGTCTCGGCGTCGCGGATGACGATCTTGCAGGACTGGGTGGAGGAGTCGACGCCGGCAACGAGCATGAGGACATCGTTCCTGTCCGGACCGGCCAGCGCCAGTCCGTCCGTATTTGGTTGGATCGACCAACTTAATTGCCGGCGCAAGCAAGGTCAAGCGGCGGGCCTCGCGCATGGCAAGAAACCACGAGCGGGGACGGCTGGTTGACGACCTCCCCGAGAGACTCTGCGTTGCCCGCTGCCGGCGGGCAGCGCAGAGTCTCCGCACCAGGAGTCGTCCTCCACCTCGCTCACCGTCACGACGAGGAAGCCCGGCGGCTCACCCTCACGATGACGACCGTCACGACAGCGAGCAGAACGACACCGAGCAGCACCGACACGAGGATGGCCGTGCCGCTCGACCCCTGCTGGGAAGACGCGGCGACGCCGAAGGCCAAGGCATAGTCGCCGAACCCGGCGAACTGGGTGCTGTAGACGTCGTTGCCGGCGGTGTAGACGGTGAGCAGCCGCCAGGACTGCGCCGGCGTGGCACGGTAGATGAACGAGGGCGCCGGCTTGCGCGCGGTGGTCGCCCGCATCGTCACGACCGACGCGGTGGCCGCGTCACCCGCCGGCGGCGCGAACGAGACGGTTGCCGTGGGGTCGGACCCGGCAGAGACCCGGTAGACGTTGCCGTCGATGGTTCCCTTGGCCGGCTGGCGGTCCGGCGCGAGGGGGACCACGTTGACCGTCACCGTCCGGGCGTCGGCCGACAGGGCGAGCAGCCGCCCTGGGATGACCACGTTGACCTGGGGCGCCTGCTCGTCGGTGTTGACGTAGATCGTGTCGGCATTGGTCTTGGCGTTCACCGCGCTGGAACCCTTGGCGGACAGGGGTTTCGGCGTGTGCTGATAGCCGGCGGGCGGTACGACGTACCGATAGGGCTCGTCCGGGAAGCTCAGCCCGTCGTAGAGCGGCACAGCCCCCGGTGCAACAACCCAGGCGAGAGCCAGGGCGCCGAGCGCGGCGACCAGCCGGCGTCGGCCAGGGACAGCCGTCACCGACCGGCGGGGGCCGGCAGCGCCACGGACGACACGGCGGGCTGAGCTGCCTGCTCGGCGGAGGACGACGAGCCGCCTTCCTTGACCAGCGGCTGGGCGATCAGCCACAGCGAGAGCATGGTGTACGCGACCATCGCGACCAGCCAGCGGTACTCACCGCGACGCGCATCGGCGCGGGCCTTGCTGCGCAGGGTGATGTGCCGGTGGGCGATGACCACGGCGACGATGTGCACGGCGATGATGATGACCACTCCTGCGTACCAGTAGAACGAGTTCGGCAGGAACGCGTTGTGCACCTCGAAGTTGTCGTTGAAGGGGTACGGCAGGTGGATCGGCCAGCTCTCCTTGCCGATCGGGTTGCCGACCAGCGGCAGCATCAGCTGGCTGTTGATCAGCACGTACTGGAGGTTGTGCGCGATCAGGTAGCCGAAGGCGATCGGCAGCATCGAGGGCAGCAGGTCGGCGAGGGAGGGCACCAGCCGGCTTCGCGAGCCGGCTGCGCGGGCCGCAGCATAGGCGCACAACCCGAACACCGCGAAGACAGCGACCGCGATGGCCAGGAAGACCGCGACCGAGAAGAGCTCGAGCTGCTGCGACTTGTTCGGAGCGGCCAGGCTGAGGTTGCTCTTGATCGTCTGCCAGTGCGGGGTCGAGATCAGGCCGTCGAAGTTGACGCTGACCAGCAGCAGGAGGACGAACGCGGTACGGGACGGGGAGGGCTCGAACGGCACGTCCAGCCCCCCGGCGAAGCCCCGCCTGCCCTGGGCCCCGAACCGGAAGAAGCCGAGCCGGCCCCAGGTCGCGTACAGCACGCTGAACATCTCGCCGCGCTCGAGCCAGCTGCGCCCGAACATCAGCCCGCAGAAAGCGCTGACGACGGCGTAGACCAGCAGTGCGACGGCGGTCACCCGCGGCTGGACGACGGTCTTGTTGAAGATCAGCTCACCGGAGGCGGTCGCGAAGTACAGCGCCACTGCCGGCCACCAGCCCAGCCGGGCGGGCCAGCCGACGGGGCGGTCGCTGCCCAGCACCGCTTTGCGCAGCCCCGGCCGGTCGCACAGCTTGGCCAGGGCCGCGAACGGGTTGACCGGCTGGGTCCAGTCGCCGAGCATGCCGCAGGCCAACGGGACGATGATCCAGGCGATCAGCCAGAACGAGGTCGGCACGATGTTCTCGGAGACCACCTGGCTGCCGCTGATGCCGACAGCGACCAGGAAGCCCAGCACCAGCAGACTGATGACGGCCCCGGCCATCGTGCCGGGGCCTGTCGGCCGGACGTAGGAGACGTCGGCCGGGGGGTCCGTCCGGGAGGCGTCCACCGTGCGCCGCTCGGCCACGAGGAAGGACAGGATGACCACCGCTGCCCCGCCGAGCACGAACAGCTTGAGCGGGATCGGCAGGTCGTAGCGGGCACCGAAGGCGTGCGCCAGGATGAGCGGCGGGGCGCTGTCCACGGACGGGCTCCTCACATGATCGGGTGGTCGGCTTGAAGCGTACGTCCCCGCGCCTGCCGTTCATGGCAAGCTCACCCGCAGGGGCAGCCGCGCCGGTGTCAGGCAGAATTGCCCGGTGACGACACCTGAGGTCCTGGCGATGACGCCGCTGCAGCGCCCGCCGTCGGCCTCGGCGCACCCGCCGGGCTCCAAGAGCATCACCAACCGGGCCCTGCTCTGCGCGGCGCTGGCCGACGGCGTCAGCACGCTGTCGGGAGCGCTGCTCGCGGACGACACCCACGCGATGATCGATGCGGTGCGGGCAATGGGCGCCGAGCTCACGATCACCGGCACGGACATCACCGTACGGGGCATCGGGACGGCCATCAGCAGGGTCAGCGCCGACGTGGACTGCCGCAAGTCGGGGACGACCTCACGGTTCATCCTGCCGGCGGTCGCCCTGAGCTCCGGGCACAGCGTGGTCGACGGCGGCGAGCAGCTGCGGGCCCGCCCTTTCCAGCCACTCCTGGACGCGCTGGCCGAGCTCGGCGTCGTCGTGGAGTCCCTGGGGCGGCCAGGCTTCCTGCCGGTCGCGGTGACCGGGCCGGCCAAGGGCGGTCGCGTCTCGTTGCCGGGGCACCTGTCCAGCCAGTTCCTCTCCGGCCTGCTGATGGCCGGCCCGCTGATGGCCGAAGGGCTCGACGTCGAGCTCACGTCGCCGCTGGTGTCGGTCCCGTACGTGGAGATGACCGGATCGGTGATGAGGGCCTTCGGCGTGGAGTCCCAGCACCTGTCCGTACAACCGCAGTCCTACACGGCCAGGGACTACGTCATCGAGCCTGACGCCAGCGCCGCGTCCTACTTCCTCGCGGCAGCAGCCATCACCGGCGGCCGGATCACCGTCGAGGGCCTGGGCACCGACAGCATCCAGGGCGACGTCGCCTTCGCCGACCTGCTCGAGCAGATGGGGGCAACCGTCGTACGGGAACCGCAGCGGATGACCGTCACGGGCACCGGGACGTTGCACGGCATCGACGTCGACATGGCCGACATCTCCGACACGGCGCAGACCCTGGCGGCCGTCGCTGTGTTCGCCGACGGCCCGACCGTCGTCCGCGGCATCGGCTTCATCCGCGGCAAGGAGACCGACCGCATCGGCGCGATCGTGACCGAGCTGCAGCGGGCGGGCATCGACGCGACCGTGGATGACGACGGCTTCACGATCAACCCCGGCCCGCTGCGGCCGACCCGGTTCCAGACCTACGACGACCACCGGATGGCGATGAGCCTGGCCCTGATCGGGCTGCGGGCCCCGGGTATCGAGATCGAGGACCCCGGCTGCGTGGTCAAGACCTACCCGGACTACTTCACCGACCTGGCCAAGCTCGGCTGAGGTCGGGGGCCGGCAAACCGCCGGCCGAACCTCGTCAACCGCCTCCCCCTCGGCCTTCTTCGCCCGGTGGGCGGACATGGCCACCTGGACCGACTGGAACACCGACACCGAGTTCGTCGACGTCTCGTTGCTTGCGGGCGCCCGGCTCACCTTCGACCATCACCTCGTCGCGACCCCGACGGGCAGCCGGATCGAGATCACGGTCAGCCTGACCGGGCCGCTCTCACCCCTGTGGAGGCTCGTCCTGGGCAAGGGCCTGAAGGCTTCGCTGCAGCGCGACCTCGACCTGCTCGTCACGACGGCCGAGGCCGATGTGACCGGCAAGGTCAGGCCGTGACCGGGCTCGAGACCAGGTTCGAGTCGGCCGGGCAGAGCCCCGGACTGCTGCTCTGGCAGGTCACCAACCGGTGGCAGCAGGCGCAGCGGGCAACCCTGAAGCCGTACGGGCTGACCCACGTGCAGTTCGTCGTCCTGGCCTCGCTGACCTACCTGGCGACCGATGGGCCGGTGACCCAGAAGGCCCTTGCCGACCACGCGGCACTGGACCCGATGATGACCTCACAAGTGCTGCGGGCGCTGGAGACTGCCGGTCTGCTCACCCGTGCGGACCACCCGAGCGACCGCCGCGCCAAGGCCCTCGCCGTCACCGCGGAAGGACGTGCGCTGGCCAACCGTACGGTCAAGGCGGTCGAGGCCTGCGACGCTGAGTTCTTCGCGCCGTTGGGCAGGTCGGACGGCCTGACCAGTGCCTTGGCCACGTTGCTGGGCAGTCGTCAGCTGCCTTGACCATGGGCGAGCGGCGGCAACGGCAGGAAGGGCCCGTCGGCCACCTCGCTGGTCAGCAACATCGCGGCGAAGGCCGGGGCCGGCATCGGCCTCGCGTAGAAGTAGCCCTGCGCCGAGTCGCACCCGACCGCGAGGATCTCGTCACGTTGACCCGCTGTCTCGACCCCCTCGGCCACGACCGAGAGCCCGAGCACGTGGGCCAGGCTGGTGATCGCCTCGGCGATCGCGGCAACCGACGGGTCGGTCTCGATCTCCGGGACGAAGCTCTGGTCGATCTTGAGGATGTCCACCGGGAACTGCCGGAGATAGCTCAACGACGAGTAGCCCGTACCGAAGTCGTCGAGGGCCAGCCGGACCCCGAGAGCCTTGAGCTCCGCGAGCACCACCACGGCCCGCGCGCCGTCGCGGATGAAGATGCCCTCGGTCATCTCGAGGACCAACGCCGAGGGATCCATCTGGGTCAGCTCGATGACAGCCGCGACGCCGGCACAGAAGTCCAACGACATGAGCTGGCGCGCTGAGACGTTGACCGCGACCTCGAGCGGGTGGCCGAGAGCAAGCCACCGGGCCCGTTCGGTACAAGCCTGCTCGAGCACCCAGCGGCCGATCTGGTTGATAAGGCCGTTGTCCTCGGCGACGCTGACAATGTCCAACGGGCTGACCGGACCCCGTTCCGGGTGGTTCCAGCGCAACAGGGCTTCGGCGCCGCTCACCCTGCCGTCGCTGCTGCGGACCACCGGCTGGTAGGCCACCTCGAGCTCGTGCCGGGAGAAGGCCAGGTGGAGGTCCTGCTCGAGGTTGGACCGGTCCGTGCTCCGGTTCGCCTCACTCAGATCGATGATCTGGTGACCGGCGCCCCCCTTGCGCTTTGCCTGGTACATCGCGATATCCGCGTCGACGACCAGCTGGTGGGTGATGGCGACCCCGGCCCCGGCATAGGCCAGCCCGACGCTCGCGGTGACGAACAGCTCGTGGCCGGAGAGCACGAAGGGCAACGTGAACGCCTGGTCGATCCGGGCGGCGAGCAGCTCCATGGCCGCCACGTGCTTGAGCCCCTCGCAGAGGATGACGAACTCGTCACCGCTCACCCTGGCCAAGGTGTCCTCGGGGCGGACCAGCTCGGAGAGGCGCTTGGCGACGGCGACCAGCAGCTCGTCGCCGACCTGATGCCCGTAGGTGTCATTGATCTGCTTGAACCGGTCGAGGTCGGCGAACAGTACGGCGACGTTGTTGTTCGAGCGCTCGGCCCGGTCAGCCGCCTGGCGCAGCCGCTGGTGCAGGAGCATCCGGTTGGGCAGCCGGGTGAGCGGGTCGAACAGTGCCGTCTCCCTGGTGTGGTCGGAGGTCTGCCGCACGACGTCGCGGGCCCGGGCGTTGATGACGTAGGCCGCCGTGACGTCGGCCATCGTCTGCGCCGCCGCCAGGTCCTGCTGACCCAGCGGTCCCGGGGTGTCGCGGTAGAGGTCGAGAACGCCCAGCCGTCCTTCGTTGTGCCACAGCGGAAAGGCGAAGGCCGCAGCGATGCCGGCGGAGCCTGCCGCGCGCGCAAACTCCGGGAACCGCTCATCCGCACCGACGTCCGGGATGCTCACCGCCTCTCCCTCCGCGAGGGCCGACGCGCTGGGCGTCAGCACTAGCTCAGCCTTCAGCTGCTCGAAGGCGAGGGTCCCTGCGTCGGAGCCGGCGACGCACTGCGCGCCGCCGCCCGGGGACAGGAGGGTCACCCCGACCGAGGTGACCGGCAGCGCATCGACGATCCGCTGCACCAGCCTGTCGAGGATCCCCTGGATCGGGAAGTCCGTCAGCAGGGTGCGGGCGAAGTCACCGAGCAGGGCAGACAGCTTGTCCTCGTAGACCATCACCGGGACGCCGTTGAGCTCGGCCCGCGCACCGAGGGACGCAGCATTCAGCCCGGCGCCTGCGGTCGGGAAAGGAGCCGGCGCCGCTGCGACCAGCTGTCGCGGCGGCGACCAGACGCTCTGCCTGGACGGAGCCCCCGACCGTCCGGCCTCGGTGGGGGCTGCGAGCTCGAACCACACGGTCTTGCCACCGGCCCCCCCGACGGTGGCGTCCGAACCCCAGTCGCGGGCGACGATGTCGACGATCCACATGCCGCGCCCACCGTCGCTGCTGCTGTCCACGGTGAGGACCTCGGGCTGTCGCTGGTCGGCCTTGTCGCCGACCGCCACGTGCAGCACGCCGTTCTCCAGCGCAATCGTCATGGACACCAGGCCGTCACCGTGCTCCAGCGCGTTGGCCATGATCTCGGTCGTGAGCAGGGCGGCGTCGTCGACGACCTCGGTCCCGACGTCCCACCCTTGCAGCAGCTTGGTCAGGAAGGCACGGGCCGGGGGCACCGAGTCGACCCGACTCGGGACGAGCGCCTCCGCGTTCAGAGCGCTGTCAGCACCCTCTTGGACCGGCAAACGGCACAACCTGTCTTGTTCGGCGGCTGACCAGCCAGACGACTGGCAGCCCGATCTTCGCGGCCACGAGCGCAGCCGGCCCCACCTCAAGGAGGTCGGCGCGGGCCATGGCGTTACGAGGAACCTATTGGGTCCGGGACACCCACCGCAGGCAGTTGGCGAATCTCATGACCACAAGGGTTGCCCAGCTCGACACGCCTCCCTGTCGCGATGGCCCCGGCCGGGAACGCACGTGAGCCGGGAAGCCTCGGTGAGGTAACCGTTTCGGAGACGTAACGGCGGCGAACCCTGCAGATAACGGCGGCCGCAGAGCCTGTACGCGTGACCCTCTCGTATCGAGCCCCCCAGCGTCATCTGGTAGTCGCCGGCAACGGCATGGTCGGCCAGCGCTTCGTCGAGGCGCTCCGGGCGGGCGACCTCGACCGCCGGTGGCAGGTCACCGTGCTCTCGGAGGAGCCGCGCCGGGCCTATGACCGGGTTGCCCTGTCCTCCTACTTCGACGGCGCCACCGGCGAGGACCTCGACGTCGTGGCGGCGGGCTGCTACGACGAGGCCGGCTACGGGCTGCACCTCGACGAAGCGGTCACCTCGATCGACCGCGCAGCCCGTACGGTGACCACGTCGGCCGGCCGCGTCGTCGGCTACGACGCCCTCGTGCTGGCCACCGGGTCCTACCCGTTCGTGCCGCCGGTGCCCGGTCGGGAGCTGCCGGGCTGCTTCGTCTATCGCACCTTGGACGACCTGGACGCCATCCGCACGGCCGCGCTGGAAGCGGCGAGCACCGGCTCGCGGAGCCGACGGGCCGGGCTGGTCATCGGCGGCGGCCTGCTCGGGCTCGAGGCCGCCCGTGCCCTGCGCCTGCTGGGCATGTCGCCGCACGTCGTCGAGATGGCGCCGTGGCTGATGCCGATGCAGGTGGACGAGGGCGGCGGCGCACTGCTGCGCAAGCTGATCGAGGAGCTCGACGTCAGCGTGCACCTCGGGGTCTCCGTCGCCAAGATCGAGAGCGACCGCGGCCGCATGCTCGCCACGCTGACCAACAACGACGAGCTCGACCTCGACCTGGTGGTTTTCTCGGCCGGCATCCGCCCCCGCGACCAGCTGGCCCGCGACCACGGGCTCGAGGTCGGCGCCCGTGGCGGTATCGCGGTCGACGCCGGCTGCCGGACGAGCGACGAGGCGATCTACGCGATCGGCGAGTGCGCCTGCATCGACGAGAAGGTGTACGGCCTCGTCGCCCCCGGCTACGCCATGGCTGAGGTGCTGGCCGACCGACTGCTCGGTGGGGATGCGACCTTCACCGCTGCCGACACGTCGACCAAGCTCAAGCTGATGGGCGTCGACGTCGCCAGCTTCGGCGACGCGCTGGCCCGTACCGAGGGCGCGCTCGAGGTCACGCTGAACAACCCGGTGCTGCGTACGTACGCCAAGCTGGTCGTCTCCGACGACGCCAGGACCCTCCTCGGCGGGGTGCTGGTCGGGGACGCGTCCAAGTACGCGATGCTGCGCCCGATGGTCGGCCGCCCGCTGTCCGGCGACCCGGTCGCGATGATCGCGCCGGACACCGAGGGTGGCGCCATCGGCATCGGCGCGCTGCCCGGCGAGGCCCAGGTCTGCTCCTGCCAGGCGGTCACCAAGGACCGCATCTGCAGCGCCATCGTCGACAACGGGCTGACCGACGTCGCCGGCATCAAGGCGTGCACGAGGGCGGGCACCGTCTGCGGGTCGTGCGTGCCGCTGCTCAAGTCGCTGCTGTCCGAGAGCGGTGTCGAGGTCAGCACCGCGCTGTGCGAGCACTTCGGCCAGACCAGGGCGCAGCTGTTCGACATCGTCCGGGTCGCCGGCATCAGGTCCTTCACCGAGCTGATCGAGCGGCACGGAACCGGGCGGGGCTGCGACATCTGCAAGCCGACCGTCGCCTCGATCCTGGCCAGCCTGGACCAGGGCCACATCCTCGACGGCGAGCAGGCCGCCCTGCAGGACACCAACGACCACTTCCTGGCCAACCTGCAGAAGAACGGCACGTACTCCGTCATCCCCCGGATCCCCGGCGGCGAGATCACCCCGGAGCGGCTGATCGTGCTCGGCGAGGTGGCCAGGGACTTCGGCCTCTACACCAAGATCACCGGCGGTCAGCGGATCGATCTGCTGGGCGCCAGGGTCGAGCAGCTGCCGGACATCTGGAAGCGGCTGGTCGACGTGGGCTTCGAGTCCGGACACGGCTACGGCAAGGCGCTTCGCACGGTGAAGTCGTGCGTCGGCTCGACCTGGTGCCGGTACGGGGTGCAGGACTCGGTGACCCTCGCCATCGAGCTCGAGCTGCGCTACCGCGGCCTCCGGTCGCCACACAAGATCAAGTCGGGCATCTCGGGCTGCGCCCGCGAGTGCGCCGAGGCACAGAGCAAGGACTTCGGCGTCATCGCGACGGAGAACGGCTGGAACCTCTACGTCGGAGGCAACGGTGGCTTCCGGCCGCGGCACGCGGACCTGCTGCTCACCGACGTGGACACCGAGACCCTGGTCCGGACCATCGACCGGTTCATCATGTTCTACGTGCGGACGGCGGACCGGCTGCAGCGCACCTCGAGCTGGCTGGAAGGCCTCGAGGGCGGCTTGGCCTACCTCCGTTCGGTGATCGTCGAGGACTCCCTGGGCATCGCCGCCGAGCTCGATGCCGCGATGGCGCACCACGTTCAGGAGTACGAGGACGAGTGGGCCGCCGTGCTCGCCGATCCTGACCGGCTGCGCCGCTTCGTGTCCTTCGTCAACGCCCCGGGCACCCCCGATCCCAGCATCTCCTTCGTCTCCGAGCGCGATCAGCCGCGCCCGGTCGAGCTCCATGCCCCCGCCACCACCGTTGCCCCTGTCCTAGTGGCCGGACCGACGCTGGAGGTGGCCCGATGACCGTCACGACGCCCAAGGTGGCGACCTGGACTGCTGTCTGCGCCTTGTCCGACCTGCTGCCGGAGCGTGGGGTGGCCGCGCTGATCGACGGTGCACAGGTTGCCATCTTCCGCGACTTCGAAGGCACGTTGTACGCCATCGGCAACCAGGACCCGTACACCGGTGCGTTTGTCCTCAGCCGTGGGATCGTGGGGAGCCGGGGTTCCGCCGTCACCGTTGCCTCCCCGTTGCACAAGCAGGTCTTCGACTTGAGGACCGGAGCCTGTCTGGACGACGATGCGATTGCGGTGCCTGTGTATCCCGTACGCGACCGTGCCGGGCTGGTCGAGGTGCTCGTCGGCGTGGCCACCGCGTGAGCGACGCCGTTGCTGCTGACGCCGCAGCTCGCCCGGAGCCGATGGCCGGCTACACGGTCGGCATCACCGCCGCGCGCCGGCGGCAGGAGTTCGGGGCTGCCCTGGAACGGCGTGGCGCCAGGATCGTGTACGGCCCCGCGATCCGGATCATCCCGCTGGCCGATGACACCGAGCTCCGTGACGCCACCGAGCGCTGTCTCAGCGCGCCGCTCGACATCGTGATCGCGACCACCGGCATCGGTTTCCGGGGCTGGATGGACGCCGCTGAGGCGTGGGACCTGGCCGAGCCGCTGACGGCGGCCATCGGCCGGTCCACGCTCTTTGCCCGCGGGCCCAAGGCCAGGGGTGCGGTACGGGCAAGCGGCCTGCGCGAGGCGTGGTCACCGGAGTCCGAGTCCTCCAGCGAGGTGCTCGACCAGCTGACCAGCCACTATGAGCTCGAGGGCAAGCGGATCGCGGTCCAGCTGCACGGCGAGCCGCTGCCGGACCTGGTACAGACCCTGCGGCTCGCCGGCGCCGAGGTCATCGAGGTGCCCGTCTACCGTTGGCTGCGGCCGGTCGACGAGGGCCCGCTGCGCCGGCTGGTCGAGACGGTCACCGACGGCGGTGTCGACTGCGTCGCCTTCACCAGTGCGCCGGCGGCCACCAGCTTCCTGCAGACAGGGCACGAGCTGGGGCTTGCTGACGCCGTGAGCGATGCGCTGCGCAGCCGGGTCGTGGCTGCCTGCGTGGG
>JAWWOM010000320.1:0-9126 GCA_033851655.1 Frankiales bacterium | reverse complement strand
GACCATGTCAGCCACACGGCTTCTGGTCCTGGGTGTCATCCGCCTGGCGCAGCCGGTCCATGGCTACGAGGTCCGCCGCGAGCTGCTGACCTGGCGGATCGAGGAGACGACCAACGTCAAGCCTGGGTCGATCTACAGCGCCATCCGGACCCTGGAACGGGACGGCTGCATCGCGGTGCACTCCCGCGAGAGCGAGGACAGCAGGCCGGAGCGGACTTCGTACCTCCTCACGGCCGAGGGCGAGACCGAGTTCCAGCTGCTGCTGAGGCAGTACTGGTGGAACGTCGTCCAGCCGGCCGAGCCGCTGATACCGGCCCTGTCGATGATGTTGTTCATGCCACGCGAGGAGCTGATCGCCGCGTTGCAGTCGAGGGCGACCGCGCTGAGTGCACATCTGCGCGGCCTGGCGTTCGTCCGCGAGACCATCAAGGACGGGGCGACGGGCAAGGACGGCGAGATCCCCGAGCACGTCCGCGAGATCCTCGACTTCCTGACCGCACGGGCCCGCGGTGAGCTGGACTGGACCCGTGGCCTGGTCAAGCGGCTCAAGGCCGGCACCTACCGGTTCTCGGACGAGGGCGACTTCCCGCCGCTTGGCCCCGCGCTCGGCCTGCAGGGTCCGGTGCCGACCTCCGATTAATCAAAGTTGACTAACGACTGAAGGCCGTGGGAGCCTTCCTGAGACGGAAGGGGACTCCTGTGATCACCGCACGCGGCCTGAGCCGCCGCTTCAAGACCAAGACCGGCCCGGTCGAGGCGGTCCGTGGCATCGACCTCGACGTGGCCAAGGGCGAGATCGTCGGCCTGCTCGGGCCCAACGGCGCCGGCAAGACCACGACGCTCCGGATGCTGACGACGCTGCTCGCCCCGAGCGGCGGTACGGCCACGGTGGCCGGGCACGACCTGCTCGAGGACCCGCGCGCCGTCCGCCGCAACATCGGGTACGTGGCCCAGGCCGGCTCGGCGCCCTCGGCCGGCACCCGCGTGGGCGAGGAGCTGGTCACCCAGGCCCGGCTGCAGGGGTTGTCCAAGGCGGATGCGGTCGGGCGGCTGGCCGAGCTCGCCCCGAGCCTGCAGCTGAACGGGCTCGAGGGCCGGGCGCTGCTCGAGCTCTCCGGCGGACAACGCCGGCGGTTCGACATCGGGCTCGGCCTGATGCACTCGCCGGGCCTGGTCTTCCTCGACGAGCCGACAGCAGGGCTGGACCCGCAGAGCAGGGCCAACCTGTGGGAGCTCATCCGCGCACTCCGGGACGACGCCGGCCTGACGGTCGTGCTGACGACGCACTACCTGGAGGAGGCCGACGCGCTGGCCGACCGGATCCTGGTGATGGATCACGGCCAGATCGTCGCCAACGACACGGCCGATGCGCTCAAGGCCCGGATCTCCGGGGACGTCGTGGCCCTGGTCCTGGCCGACCCCGGCCAGACCCTTGCCGCCGTCGAGGCCGCCTCCGCCGCTGTGGACGTACGTGGCCACTTCACCTACGGGGACAAGGTCAACCTCACGGTCGAGCGCGGCGACGTGGCGGTCGCGCCGTTGGTCCGTGCACTCGACGCCGCGGGAGTCGGCCTCACCTCGATCGAGGTGAGCCGGCCCAGCCTCGACGACGTCTTCCTCACCCTGACCGGCCGGGACGAGCGCGAGGCAGCCGCCGCTCAGTCCGCCGACGCCCACTGACCCGACCAGCTCTGGAGCCCGCCATGTTCACCGAGACGTTCGTCGTCTTCCAGCGCCACATGCGCATCCTGCTGCGCAACCCGGTCTGGGTCTTCTTCGGGCTGACCCAGCCGGTCCTCTACCTCGTCCTGTTCGGTCCGCTGCTCAAGAAGGTCAGCGGCGGCGGCCTCGGCGGCAACGGTGCCTGGGCGGTCTTCGTGCCCGGGCTGCTGTTGCAGCTGGCCCTGTTCGGTGCCGGTTTCGCCGGGTTCGGCATCATCCAGGAGCTGCGGGAGGGTGTCATCGACCGGCAGCGGGTGACCCCGGCGCGACGGCTGTCGCTGATCCTCGGCCGGACGCTCGGCAATGTGGTCACGATCGCCGTGCAGGCGGGGCTGCTGGTGGTGGTGGCGCTGCCGTTCGGGCTCAACGCGTCCTGGGGTGGCTCGCTCGCCACGATCGCGCTGGTCTGCGTGCTGGCGCTCGGCATCTCCTCGGCCTCGTACGCCATGGGGTTGATCCTCAAGGACGAGGACGCCTTCGCGCCGTTCATCCAGGGCGTCTCGCTCCCGCTGCTGCTGCTCTCCGGCGTGCTGCTGCCGATGACCCTCGCCCCCAGCTGGCTGCACCGGTTGTCCCAGGTGAACCCGCTCAGCCACGTCGTCGACGCGAGCCGGCAGCTGTTCCACGGCAACCTCGACGCCACGGTGGCGTGGGGCACCGGGGTGACGATCACCCTGGCCGGGCTGCTCGCCTGGTGGGGCACCCGCACCTTCCAGCGGCTCAGCGCCTGACCGGGCCGGACCGCCGCTCGGCACAGGGCTGCGGCGGCCGAGCACGACGGGTGCTGGCGTCGCGACGGCACGCCGGGGCATCATTTTCGGCAGAACCGTCAACTCGGCGGCCCAACCGCCCGAGAATGAGGCTGCGCACCCGGCCAGTGCGCAGTCGTCTACGTGAGGACTCCCGTGCTCGAGGACCCGCATGCCCGCAACAAGGGGCCCAGGCGGGGCGCGCACGTCTTCTTCGGTTACATCGCGCTGGTCACCCTGGCCGGCTGGTGCCTCATCGGCTGGTCGGTCAGCCGGCTGAGCTGGCCGGACCTGCCTGCCATGGGGTCCGGCTTCGCCCTGATGGCCACCTTTGTGCTGCTCGCCGAGATCCGCCCACTGCTGGTCGCCGGGTCGCCGGACAGCAACGGCGTGACCATCACCACCTGTTTCGTGTTCGCGATGCTGTTCCACTGGGGGCTGCCGATCGCGATCCTGCTGCAGGCGGTCGCGACGCTGGTCGGCGACCGGGCCCAGCGGCGGGTCTGGTGGCGGATGGCGTTCAACGCCGCCCAGTACGCGGTCAGCTGGGCGGCCGCCGGCGCCGTACTGTCACTGGCCGGAGCCAAGGGAACCCCCCACGTCCCGGCGGTGATCACCAGTGTCGACGTCTGGGTCGTCGTCGCCGCGGCCGTCGCCTACTTCCTGGTCAACGACATCGTCGTCGGCCAGGCCCTGGCCCTGCTGTCCAACTCCTCGTTGTGGCGCGAGGTCTCGGAGGACTTCGGGTTCCAGCTGCTGAGCACCGGCTCGTTGCTGGCGCTGTCCCCGTTCGTCGTGCTGGCGCTGGACCACCAGGTGTGGCTGGTGCCGCTGCTGCTGGTGCCGTTGCTCGCGGTCTACAAGAACGCGTCGGTGAGCCGCGAGCAGGAGCACGCCTCCCTGCACGACTCGCTGACCGGCCTGCCCAACCGCAAGTACCTCCTGCGTGATGCCGACGAGGCGCTGACCTCGGCCCGCCAGGACGGCTCCGGACTGGCGCTGTGCCTGCTCGACCTCGACCGGTTCAAGGAGGTCAACGACACCCTCGGGCACCAGGTGGGGGACCGGCTGCTCCAGCTCGTCGCGGCCCGCCTGTCCGCAGCCGTACGTCCGACGGACACCGTGGCCAGGCTGGGCGGTGACGAGTTCGCCGTCATGCTGCGCGAGGTGGACGCCGTCGAGGCCGAGACGCTGGCCCGGCGGCTGCTCGAGGCGTTCGACGACGTGTTCGCCGGCGACGGCATGTTCTTCGACCTCGACGTGAGCATCGGGGTCGCGCTGCACCCGGAGCACGCCGACAGCTTCGAGTCGCTGCTGCGCCGGGCCGACGTCGCGATGTACCTCGCCAAGAACGACCGCAACGGCGTGCGGATGTACGACCCCGCCCTGGACCGGCACTCGACCGAGCGGCTGGCTCTGCTCGGCGAGCTGCGCCGGGCCATCGACGACGGCCAGCTGGTCCTGCACTACCAGCCCAAGGCGGAGCTCGCCACGGGGCGCGTGGTCGGCGTCGAGGCACTGGTCCGCTGGTACCACCCGGTGCGAGGCCAGATCCCCACCGACGTCTTCGTGCCGCTCGCGGAGCAGACCGGGCTGATGCGCCCGCTCACCGACCATGTCGTGCGCGCGGCCGTCAGCCAGATCGCCGCGTGGCAGGCGGCGGGGATCGACATCACGGTTGCCATCAACGTCTCCGTACGCGACCTGCACGACCCGCTGTTCTCCGCGGCGCTGCGGGCGACCTGCGAGCGCGAGGGGGTGCCGGCCTCGTTGCTGCAGCTCGAGATCACCGAGGGAACGCTCATCGACGACCCGGCGCGGACAGAGGACGTGCTGCGCGAGCTGGCCGACTTCGGCGTGGCGCTGAGCCTCGACGACTTCGGCACCGGCTACTCGTCCCTGCGGCACCTCAAACGGCTGCCGGTGGCGGAGATCAAGATCGACCGTTCCTTCGTCCAGCGGCTGCACCTGGACGCCGACGACGCCGCGATCGTCCGTTCGATCATCGACCTCGGGGACGCGCTCGGCCTGCGGGTCGTGGCCGAGGGGGTCGAGACGCTCGAGACCTGGCGCCGGCTCGCGGCGATGGGCTGTGACGAGGCCCAGGGCTGGTACCTCGCCCGGCCGATGGCCGCTCCCAACGCGACCGCGTGGCTGCTCAACCGGATGGCCATGCGCCCCCAGGACCTGGGTGAGCTGGGGGCCCATGAGGTCACCGCCTGAGCAGATGAGCCATCTCAGCGCAGAGGCTTCGTGTTCGGACCCCTCACAGCTGGGCATCTGCGGTCGAGCTGCATCACCGTGATCGTCGCGGGTGATCGGGAAGTAACCGGCTGAACGGCGGACGACCAGACCCCTAGACTGGCCTGCGTCCATCAAGTCGGCACAGGGGAGTGGCATGGCGTCCATCACCCGCGCGGAGGTCACCCACCTCGCGCGGCTCGCGCGGCTGGCCCTGACCGACGACGAGCTCGACCGGTTCGCCGGGCAGCTCGACGTCATCCTGACCTCCGTGGCCAGGGTCAGCGAGATCGCCGCCGACGACATCCCGCCGACGTCGCACTCGGTGCCGCTGACCAACGTCTTCCGCCCCGACCTCGTGAAGCCGTCGCTCTCCGCGGAGGACGCGCTCTCCCAGGCCCCTGCCGCCGAGGACCAGCGGTTCCGGGTGCCGCGGATGCTGGACGAGGAGGCCTGACATGACCGACGTGACCACGTGGACCGCTGCCCGTACGGCGGAGTCCATCGCCTCGGGGGAGGTCTCGGCCGTCGAGGTGACCCAGGCCCACCTGGACCGGATCGCCGCCGTCGACGGCAAGGTCCACGCCTTCCTCCACGTCGACACCGAGGGGGCGCTGACCTCGGCCGCGACCGTCGATGCCCGGCGCGGTGCCGGTGAGACGCTGGGCCCGCTGGCCGGCGTACCGCTGGCACTGAAGGATGTCCTTGCCCAGCAAGGGATCCCGACCACCTGCGGGTCCAAGATCCTCGAAGGCTGGCGGCCGCCCTACGACGCAACCGTGGTCGCCAAGCTCAAGGCCGCCGGTGTGGTCATCCTCGGCAAGACCAACATGGACGAGTTCGCCATGGGCAGCTCGACCGAGAACTCCGCCTTTGGGCCGACCCGCAACCCGTGGTCGCTCGACCGGGTCCCTGGCGGCTCCGGCGGCGGTTCGGCCGCGGCGGTCAGCGGCTACCTCGCCCCGCTGGCGATCGGCACCGACACCGGTGGCTCGATCCGGCAGCCGGCGGCGGTCACCGGCTCGGTCGGGGTCAAGCCGACCTACGGCGGCGTCAGCCGCTACGGGCTGGTGGCCTTCTCCTCCTCGCTGGACCAGGTCGGCCCGTGTGCCCGTACCGTGCTCGACGCGGCCCTGCTGCACGAGGTCATCGCCGGCCACGACCCGATGGACTCCACGTCGGTGGATGTGCCGGTGCCACCGGTGGTCGACGCCGCCAGGAGGCTCGATGTACGGGGCCTGCGGGTCGGCGTGGTCACCGAGCTGGACGGTGAGGGCTACCAGGCCGGCGTTCGTCAGCGGTTCGCCGAGGCGGTCGAGCTGCTGAGCTCGCTCGGGGCCGAGGTGGTCGAGGTCTCCTGTCCGGCGTTCTCCTACGCCTTGCCGGCCTACTACCTGATCGCGCCGAGCGAGGCCTCGTCCAACCTGGCCCGGTTCGACGGGATGCGCTTCGGGCTGCGCGTCGGCGACGACGGTGCGCACGGTGCCGAGGAGGTGATGGCGCTGACCCGGGCCACCGGCTTCGGCGCCGAGGTCAAGCGCCGGATCATGCTCGGCACCTATGCACTCTCCAGCGGCTACTACGACGCCTACTACGGCCAGGCGCAGAAGGTGCGGACCCTGATCACCCGGGACTTCGACGCAGCCTTCCAGCGGGTCGACGTGCTGATCTCGCCGACCACCCCGACCACCGCGTTCCCGATCGGCGAGCGGGCCGACGACCCGATGGCCATGTACCTCGCCGACCTGTGCACCATCCCGGCCAACCTGGCCGGCAACACCGCGATGTCCATCCCCTGTGGGCTTGCGCCGGAGGACGGGCTGCCGGTGGGCCTGCAGATCATGGCGCCGACGTTCGCCGACGACCGGCTCTACCGGGTCGGCGGCACGCTCGAGGCCGCTTACGTCGACCGCTGGGGACACCCGTTGCTCGAGGAGGCACCCGCACTATGAACGCTCTCAGGTCCATCCCGCCCAAGAAGGCGTTCGGCGTCGTCGGCGGCGCTCTCGCCGTGCTCACCGGCCTGCGCGACCTGCGCAAGAACAGCGGCAAGGGCCGGCTGGCCATGGTGCACACCCTGCTCAAGATCACCGTTGCGGTGGTCGGCATCGTCGTCGCGCTCAAGGCGGCCGACGAAGTGCTCCACGAAACGTCATGACGGCGGCCTACCAGCTGGTCCCGTACGAGCAGGCGGTTGCCCGCTACGAGCCGGTGATCGGCCTCGAGACGCACGTCGAGCTGGGCACCGCGTCCAAGATGTTCTGCGGCTGCTCGACCGAGTTCGGCGCCGAGCCGACCACGCACACCTGCCCGGTCTGCCTGGGGCTGCCCGGCTCGATCCCGGTGGCCAACGAGGCGGCGATCCGCTACACGATCATGATCGGGCTGGCGCTGAACTGCTCCATCGCGCAGTGGTGCCGGTTCGCGCGGAAGAACTACTTCTATCCGGACATGCCCAAGAACTACCAGATCTCGCAGTACGACGAGCCGCTGTGCGTCGAGGGCTATCTCGACGTCGAGGTCGAGGGCGAGATCTTCCGGGTCGGCATCGAGCGGGTGCACCTCGAGGAGGACACCGGCAAGAGCCTGCACGTCGGCGGATCGACCGGCCGCATCCACGGCGCGACGCACTCGCTCGTCGACTACAACCGGGCCGGCATCCCGCTGGTCGAGGTGGTCACCAAGCCGGTCGCCGGCACGGGTGCCAAGGCGCCGCTTGTCGCCAAGGCCTACGTCACGGCGCTTCGTGACCTGATCCGCACCCTCGGCGCCTCCGACGTCCGGATGGAGCAGGGCTCGCTGCGCTGTGACGTCAACGTCTCGCTCAACCTGCCGGGCGCCGAGTGGGGCACCCGCAGCGAGACCAAGAACGTCAACTCGTTGCGCTCGGTGGAGCGTGCCGTACGGTCCGAGATCGAGCGCCAGGCAGGCGTTCTCGACGCCGGTGGCCGGATCGTCCAGGAGACCCGGCACTTCCACGAGGACAACGGCACCTCCACCTCCGGCCGGTCCAAGGAGCAGGCAGAGGACTACCGCTACTTCCCCGAGCCCGACCTGGTGCCGATCGCGCCGAGCCGGGAGTGGGTCGAGGAGATCCGCTCGCAGCTGCCGGAGTTCCCGGCCGCCCGACGAGTGAGACTTGCTGCGCAGCATGGGTTCTCGGACAAGGACATGCTCGACATGGCCAACGCGTCGGTGACCGAGCTGGTGCTCGAGACCGCCGACGCGGGCACGACCGGCGCCAAGGCGCGCGGCTGGTGGCTGGCCTACCTCGTCGGCAAGTCCAACGAGGCGGGCATCGACCCGTCGGAGCTCACGATCAGTCCAGCTCAGGTCGCCAGAGTGTCCCAGCTCGAGGATGACGGCACGCTGACCAACGCCCTCGCCCGGCAGGTGGTGGACGCGGTCCTGGCCGGCGAGGGGGAGCCGGACGCGGTCATCGAGGCGCACGGCTGGCGGGTGGCCGGCGAGGACACCCTGCTCGGTGCCATCGACGATGTGCTGGCGGCGCAGCCGGACACGGCCGACAAGATCCGTGGTGGCAACATGGGCGCCGTCGGGGCCCTGATCGGCGCGGTCATGAAGGCCACGGGTGGGCAGGCGGATGCCAAGCGGGCCCGCGAGCTGATCCTGGAGCGGCTCAGCAGCTGATGACCGCCGCGAGCGACATCGATCACGGGCCGATCCGGACGTTCAAGTACCGCCGCGGCCGGGTCACCCAGGCCCAGCAGCACGCGATAGACACGGTGGGGCCGGTGCTCGGTCTCGACCTGGCGTCCGGGCTCATCGACCCGGTGGTCCTGTTCGGCCGGGCGGCGCCGCTGGCGTTCGAGATCGGCTTCGGCATGGGCGAGACGACGGTGGCGCTGGCCGCGCAGCAGCCCGACGTGGACGTCATCGCCATCGACGTCCACACGCCGGGGGCAGGAGCGTTGCTGCGGGCGCTGTCCGCCGAGGGCCTGACCAACGTCCGGGTTGCGGTGGGGGATGCGCTCGAGGTCCTGCGCGGCATGGTCCCGTACGGGTCACTCGACGAGATCCGGCTCTTCTTCCCGGACCCGTGGCCCAAGACCAAGCACTTCAAGCGCCGGCTGTTCAACGGCTCCTTCGCCTCGCTGGCGGTGTCGCGGCTCAAGCCGGGTGGGATCGTGCACGTGGCGACGGACTGGGGCCCGTACGCTGAGCAGGTGCTCGAGGTGATCGACGCAGAACCCTTGCTGGTCAACGACTTTGCTGGCTGCGCCCCGCGTCCTGAGCATCGGCCGGTCACCCGGTTCGAGCAGCAGGGGCTGACCAAGGGTCACCAGGTGTTCGACATCGTGGCCCGCCGGTTGCCCTGAGCCCGGCCGAGGAGCAGTCGCCGGGGCCCGCCCCCCCAGGTACGGGTCCCGGCGAACCGCAGGCGGCGGCGAGC
>JAWWOM010000312.1:0-3015 GCA_033851655.1 Frankiales bacterium | reverse complement strand
TGCCCTGCAGGCCGTCGATGATGGTCTCCATCTGGTCGACCAGCGCCGGGTCCTCCCCGAAGGACTCGTACGACCGTCCCCAGCGCTCGTCCCTCGTCACGCAGACGCAGGGAGAGAACACCCACGGCACGCCGGTCGCCCGGGTCTCGGTGGCCGTGATCTGGCCGTCCTGCTTGACCGTCACCGGGTCCCGGGTCGCGCCCAGCCCGATGTTCTGCGGGAAGACGGTCGCGCCGATCAGGTTGTTGTCGCCGTGCACCGAGTCCTCGCCGTAGATCAGCGGGATCTGCAGCGGCGTCGCCTGGGCCCGCGCCTGGAACGTGTCGATCATGTCCGCCCACGCCTGCGGCGTGTTCGGGGTCGGGGTCGAGCCGCCGCCGGAGAGCAGCGAGCCCAGGGCGCTCGTCGTGATGTCCGACTGGTGCGCGAGACTGCCGCGCTCCGCCTGGGTCATCTGGCCCACCTTGTCGTCCAACGTCATCCGGGACATCAGGTCCTGGACGCGCGCAGCGGTCGACAGCGTGGGGTCGAGGTAAGGCAGCCCGTGGGCGTTGATGACGACGACCGGCTTGTCCGCCGTGAGGTCGGCGCCCGTCGGCAGCAGCTGGATCGGGATCTGCTTGGCCGCTGCCGGAGTCGCGCTCGGCAGGGTCTGCACCGTGAAGGTCTGGACGCTGCCCGAAGCCGCACCGGCGGCGAACGACACGGTGCCGCTGGCATCGGTGTAGTCCGTGCCGGCGACGGCCGTGCCGGTCCCCAGGGAGTAGGCGACGGTCACGTCGTGGTCCAGCGGCTTGTCGCTGTTGGTGGTGAGCTTGACGCCCACCGTCGCTGTGCCGCCGGGGTTGACCGGGTAGACGTCCGCGGCCGTGCTGATGTGAGCCGTCGTCGCCCCGGTGTTGACCCCGTACAGCGTGACCTGGTCGATGTCGAACTCACCGTTGGTCGAGCCGGGCGGCTCGGTGAGTGCGAAGCCGAACATCTTGTTGAGGTCCAGCGTGGCGTTGATCGGACCACCGGTGGGCTGGTAGTCCGTGCGCAGCTTGAGCGAGCTGAACGGCACCTGCACCAGGTGCCAGCCCTGCCAGTCGTCGGTGAAGAAGGTCTGCCACAGCTCGGCGTGCTCGCCGTCGACCCCGCCGTCCTTGACCTCGAACTCGTACTGCTGGCCCGAGCCGGGAACCGCGTCGTTGCTGGGGTTGTGGCCGTAGAACCAGAACTGGATGCCGGCGAAGGTGCTCCAGTCCTGCGGGGCGGCGGTTGCGGTGTCGTAGGAGATGCCGCCGTAGCTGGTGTCGCTGACCCAGCTGCCGCGCAGCACGTGGTTGTTGGTCACCCCGGGGCGGTCGAGCTGCGCGACGGACAGGGTCGGGGTGCTGTCGGTGTTGCCGCCCCAGCCGTAGACGCCGCCGTGCGCGAGCGCTCCGCCGACGTCGGTGATCGGGTCGGCACCCTCGAAGTCGTCGAACACCTGGAGGTTCTGGTAGATCGCCACGTCGTCGAACAGCAGCGTGTTGCTCGCTCCTCCGCCGGGCAGGTTGACCGCGTAGCCCCAGACCTTGGTCAGGTCCGGCGCGACGTTGTTGGGCGCGCCGCCGGGCTGGTAGTCGGTCCGCTTCTTGAGGTTGGCGAACGCGATCTGCACCTTCTGCCAGCCGTTGACGTCGTCGGTGAAGAAGCTCTGCCAGAGCTGGCCGTTCTCCCCGTCCGGGCCGCCGGTCTTGATCTCGTACTCGACCTTCTGGCCGGTCCCCGTTCCCTTGACCCAGAAGGACAGTCCGTCGTACGAGGTCCAGTCCTGCGGAGCCGCGAGGTCGTGGGAGAAGCCGCCGTAGCTGGTCACGGTGTAGGCCACGGAGAAGGCGTGGTTGTCAGCTGCTGCGCCCGGCCGGTCCGCCGCCGCCACCTGGGTCAGCGTCGGGGTCGATGCCGCGTCGCCGGAGAACGGGAAGATCCCCGGGTTCCCCGTACTGATCGGCAGGGTGCCCTCGAAGTCGTCGATCGTCTGGACGGCGCCGTCGGTCGGGAGCGGGTTGTGGTTGGTGACGGTCACCGTGGTGGTGCCGCGGGGACCGATGACGGTGCCCGCGGGAGCGGCGGTGTCCAGGGAGACGCTGAAGTCCTTGGCCGGCGCATGCAGCGCGTTGGCGGTGGCCACCAGGTGCAGCTGCTCCGTGGTGGTGCCGGCAGGGAAGGTCAGCACCCCTGCGGCCGCGGTGTAGTCGGTGCCGGCGACGGCACTGCCGTCGGCGGTCGCGTAGTGGACCGTGATGTCGCTGGCAGAGGGCATGTTGAGCTTGACCGGCACGTCGACGGACGTGCCCTGCTCGACGGTGGCGGTGTCCTCACCGAGGCTGACGGCCTGCTGGGTGAAGTGGCCGAGGACCTCGAGCTCGAACAGCGAGTACCCGTACTGGGCGCCGCCGATGGTCGTGCGCTGGGTGCCGGTCAGCCGGACGTAGCGGCCGGTGGTGCCGGCCGGGACGCTGAGGTCGTCCTGGCCGCCGTCGCCGGCGGTCACGGTGGCGACGGTCGTCCACGCCGTGGCGTCGGACGACACGTCGATCGTGTACGCGCTCCCGAATGCTGCCTCCCAGTGCAGGACGACGCCGCTGATGTCTGCCTGGGCGCCGAGGTCCACCTGCAGCCACTGCGGGTCGCTCCACGCGGAGCCCCAGCGGGTGGTGAGGTCGCCGTCCACGGCGTTGGCCGCTGCGGTGCCGCTGTTCTCGACGGAGGAGGCCGTGGCGACGGCACCGACGGCGATGTTCGGCTCCGCCGCGGCGCGGGCGCGGCCCGCCGGCAGCGCGGTCAGGATGCTCACCAGGAGACTGAGCGCGGCGGCCACGGCCAGCCAGGCCCGTACGGGGCGACCGGCGTGGAGGCGGCGAGCGGGGCGGGCTGAGGCAGGCGACACGTGGGCTCCTGTAACAGACGTGAAACTCCGGCGACCCGTAAGCGCTTACGGAGGCGGCAGATTAGTCCGGTACGAGTGGCTTAGTCCATAGCCAGCCG
>JAWWOM010000306.1:0-7405 GCA_033851655.1 Frankiales bacterium | reverse complement strand
GGGCTGAGGTGCGGCGGGTCGAGCGGGCGCTGATCACCGAGTACGAGCAGCTCGTCGACCAGGTGCTCGCCGGACTCAGCCGGCGGAACGAGAGCGTCGCGGTGGCGCTGCTCGAGCTGCCCGACCTGGTCCGCGGCTACGAGCAGATCAAGCTCGACAACGTCCAGGTCTTCCATGCCCGCAAGGCCGAGCTGCTCGAGCAGTTCCTGGCTTCGGCCTGACATGACGGTCGACCGTGACCTGCCGACGGTGGAGGCCCGCGAGCTCATCGAGCTGACCCGGCACATCGCCGACCACGAGCTGGCACCGCTGGCGGCCGGGTACGAAGAGGACGAGCGCTTCCCCCGCGACATCTTCGGCCTGCTCGGCAAGGCCGGCTTGATGTCGCTGCCGATCGCCGAGGAGCACGGCGGCGGCGGCCAGCCGTACGAGGTCTATCTGCAGGTGCTCGAGGAGATCGCGGCCCGCTGGGCCAGCGTCGCGCTCGGCATCAGCGTGCACACGCTGGCCTGCTACCCCATCCTCGCCTTCGGCACCGATCAGCAACGAAAGTCGTTGGCGGTACGGGTCTCCGCCGGCGACCTGCTCGGCGCCTACTGCCTGTCGGAAGCACACGCCGGCTCCGACGCGGCGGCGATGCGCTGCGCGGCGAGGGTGTCCGGGGACGGCTGGGTGGCGAGCGGCAGCAAGGCGTGGATCACCCACGGTGGCCACGCCGACTTCTACACCACGTTTCTGCGCACCTCCCCCGACCGGACCGGAGGCATCTCCTGTTTCCACGTGCCGGCCGACACGCCTGGGCTCTCGGCCGGGACGCCGGAACGCAAGATGGGCATGACGTCCTCCAGCACGACGACGATGAGCTTCGACGACGCGCTGCTGCCGTACGACGCCCTGGTCGGAGAGGTCGGCCAGGGGCTGCCGATCGCCCTGTCAGCGCTCGATGCAGGGCGCCTCGGCGTCGCCGCGATCGCGGTCGGACTCAGTCAGGCCGCACTCGACTATGCGGTCGACTATGCCTGCCAACGCGAGACTTTCGGCGCGCAGATCATCGACCACCAGGGTGTCGCTTTCCTGCTCGCCGACATGGACGCAGCGGTCGAGGCAGCCCGCGCGACCTATCTGGTGGCCGCCCGGCGCAAGGACCGCGGCCAGCCGTACAGCCGGCAGGCCAGCATCGCCAAGCTGGTCGCGACGGACACGGCGATGCGGGTGACCACGGACGCTGTTCAAGTCCTCGGCGGGGCCGGCTACGTCCGCGACCACCCGGTCGAGCGCTACATGCGCGAGGCCAAGGTCATGCAGATCTTCGAGGGCACCAACCAGATCCAGCGGATGGTGATCGGACGGCACCTGCACCGTTCGGCGTCCCCAGCGGCAGGGTCCTAGCCGGTGCGGTACGCCGGCTCCACCGTCCTCGTCACCGGCGGCGCCTCGGGCCTCGGCCGTGCTGTGGCGGCCTCGATGGCGCAGGCGGGTGCCGAGGTGGTCCTGCTCGACCTCGCCGACTCCGCCGGTGCGACCACTGCCGGTGAGCTGGGGGACCGGGTGCGGTTCGTACCCGCCGACGTCACCGATCCCGAGCAGGTGCGGGCAGCCGTCGCCGATGCCTCGGCCGGATCGCCGCTGCGGGCGGCCATCTGCTGCGCCGGAGTCGCGACGCCGGGACGCATCCTGGGCAGGAGCGGCACCCTGCCGATCGCCGATTTCGCCCGCGTCGTCCAGGTCAACCTGGTCGGCACCTTCGCGGTCCTCAGCCTCGCCGCCGAGATGATGGCCGGCAACGAGCCGGTCGACGGCGACCGTGGCGTCATCGTGTGCACGGCGTCGATCGCAGCGTTCGACGGCCAGGTCGGCCAGGCCGCCTACGCCGCGAGCAAGGGCGGCGTCGCGTCGCTGACCTTGGCTGCCGCCAGGGACCTTGCCGAGCACGCGATCCGCGTGGTGACGGTCGCGCCCGGACTGTTCGACACGCCTTTGCTGGCGGGCCTCTCCGAGTCGGTACGGGTCTCCCTGGCACAGACCGTGCCGCACCCGCAGCGGCTGGGCGATCCCGCCGAGTTCGCAGCGCTGGTCAAGCACATCCTCGACAACCCGCTGCTCAACGGCGAGGTGATCCGGCTCGACGGCGCCTTGCGGATGCCGCCGCGCTGAACATCCGCGGCGGAGCACGCATATCGCGAAAGCCCGGACTCTCGCGAAGGCGCCGGTATACGTTTGACCATGCCGTCCGGATCCCGCGGTGCTTGTCCAGGCTGACTCGCCGGGGGCGACGCAGCACCATCCGTACCGGCTCACCCGCTCGGGCCGTTTCCCCGACCGGTGGCGAGGACGGCCGAGAACATGTGCGGTGTGACATGACAGAGCTGGTCGACCCGGTGGTCCCCGAGGCTGAGCTGGCGCGGGTCGAATCGCTCAGCCGGTACGGCATCTTCGACTCCGCGCCCGATGGTGCCTTCGACCGGATCACCGGCATGGCCGCCCGCCTGTTCGACGTGCCGATGGCGATGCTCAGAGTCAGGGACGGCGACCGGATCTGGGTCAAGTCGCAACACGGGCTGGCGGACACCGCGGAGCTCGACCGTGACCCGGGATTCCTCCTCGCGTCTCCCGCGGAGCTCGGCCCGGTGGTCGTCACCGACGCGGCCGATGATCCCCGTACCAGCAGCTCTCCGCTGGTCACCGGAGTGCTCGGGGTGCGGTTCTACGCCGGGGTGCCGCTGACCGCGGTGGACGGGATCCGGCTCGGCACCCTGGCCGTTCTGGGCACCGATGCCCGGGCGGCGACCGTCGCGGAGACGGACATGCTCGCCGACCTGGCGGCTCTCATCGTGGAGGAGGTCGAGGAGCGGCTGCTCGCCAGGCGGGCCGCAGCCATGGCGGTGCAGACCTCACAGGTGCGGGCCGACCGGTTGGCGGCGGAGACCGCCTCCGCCGCCCGGGCCTTCCACGTCACGGCCGAGAAGCTGGCAGCGGAGAGCGCTGCCGCTGCTGCGATGTTCCGCCGTACCGCAGAGATGCTGGCGGCGCAGACGGCTTCGGACACCGAGGTGTCGCGGGTGACCGCCGAGACGTTGGCCGCGCAGACGGCGTCCGCGACGGAGGTGTCGCGGGTGACCGCTGAGACGTTGGCGGCGCTGACGGCGTCCGCGACGGAGGTGTCGCGGGTGACCGCTGAGACGTTGGCGGCGCAGACGGCTTCGGACACCGAGGTGTCGCGGGTGACCGCTGAGACGTTGGCGGCGCAGACGGCTTCGGACACCGAGGTCTCCCGGGTGACCGCCGAGACGTTGGCCGCGCAGACCGCCTCGGACACCGAGGTTTCGCGGGTGATCGCCGAGAAGCTTGCGGCCGAGACCGCCTCCGCTGCCGAGCATGCACGCCTCATCTCCGAGCTGCTCTCCGTACGGACAGCTGCTGCGACCGAGGCCTCCCGGCTCAAGTCGGAGTTCCTGGCCAACATGAGCCATGAGATCCGCACCCCGATGAACGGAGTGCTGGGCATGACCCAGCTGCTGCTGGCGACCGAGCTGACCACCGAGCAGCGCTACTACACCGACACGGTCTACCGGTCGGCAGAGAACCTGTTGACGGTCATCAACGACGTGTTGGACTTCTCCAAGATCGAGGCCGGCCGGATGGACCTCGAGCTGGCGGTCTTCGACCTCAGGGCCGTCGTCGAGGACGCCTCCGAGCTGCTCGGCCTGCGAGCGGCGGAGAAGGGCCTCGAGCTGGTCGTACGGTTCGGTGCCGACCTGCCGACCTTCGTGCGCGGCGACGGAGGCCGCGTACGGCAGATCCTCATCAACCTCATCGGCAATGCCGTCAAGTTCACCGAGCAGGGAGAGGTGCTCACCCAGATCACCTTGCTGCCGGCCTCCCCGTCAGCAGTGGACGTCCTCGTCGAGGTCACGGACACCGGTGCGGGCATCACGGCTGAGGCTCAGTCGCAGATCTTCGGCAGCTACTCCCAGGCGGATGCCTCGACCACCCGCACCCATGGCGGGACGGGTCTCGGGCTGGCGATCTCGCAGCAGCTCGTCGAGCTGATGGGCGGCACGATCGGCGTCGAGAGCGTGCCCGGTCGCGGCAGCAGGTTCTGGTTCACGCTGAGGTTCGCCTGCGCCGACGGAGTGGCGCTGCCGGCGCGAGGCGTGGCCAGCATCCTCGGTATGCCGATCCTCGTGGTGGACGACAATGCCACCAACCGGGAGATGCTCGGCCAGTCCCTGGTGTCCTGGGGTGCGAAGGCGACGCAGAGCCCGAGCGGTGCCGACGCGCTGGAAGAGCTGCGGCGCAGTGCGGCTGCCGGGGAGCCGTACAAGATGATCATCCTCGACTTCCAGATGCCGGGGATGAACGGCCTCGAGCTCGCCCGGGCGATCGGTGACGATCCCGGCATCCCGCAGCTGCGGATGGTGATGCTCACCTCGATGCCCGAGCTGTCCGGGCGCAACGATGCGACAACTGCCGGCATCGAGGCGTTGCTGACCAAGCCGGTGCGCCAGTCGGCGCTCTATGACTGTCTGATGACGCTGGCCGACGGCGAGACCGGGCTGTCGGCCGACGAGGAGATCGGTGCAGCCGATGCGACGGCTGCGCCGGCCGCGGCGGGGATCGACATCCTGCTCGTCGAGGACAACCCGGTCAACCAGGAGGTCGCCCGCCGGATGCTGGAGGCCAGCGGCCACCGGGTCACGGTGGTCGGCAACGGGCTGGAGGCGGTTAGGGCGACGGCGGCGACCCGCTACGACGTCGTACTCATGGACTGCCAGATGCCGGTCATGGACGGGTACGCGGCCGCTCGCGCCATCCGCGAGCGGGAGGGAATGGGGGACCGGGTCCCGATCATCGCCATGACGGCCGGCGCCATGGTGGGTGACCGCGACCGGAGTCTGGCTGCCGGCATGGACGACTATCTGGCCAAGCCGGTCCGATCGGCGGACCTGGTCGCCATCCTCGGACAATGGGCGCCCCCGCCCAAGGCCCCGGTGACCCTGAGCCCGGGTGTCATCAGCGGCCTGCAGCGACTGGAGGCGGCGCGCGGCGGCATCTGGCAGATCGTCCAGACCTTCGTCGAGAACTCCGTCACTGCGCTGGCCGACCTGCGCCGGTCGGTGCGTGACGCCGAGCTCGAGCTGCTGGCGAGCACCTGTCACAGCCTGGCCGGCAGCAGCGCCAGCATGGGCGCCGCCACCCTGCCCGCCCTGTGCCAGGAGCTGGAGGTCCTGTGCGGGCGGTTCGACCCGGCGGCAGCTCAGGCCATGCTCGCGCGGGTGGAGGACGAGTTCAACCGGGTCCGACTGGGCCTGATCGAGCTCTTCCCCCCAGCCGGTGCTTAGGCGGAGGACGCGCCGGGACCGCCAGATCTGAGGAGTACGGGACCCGAAGATAGGGCTGGTACCTGATGTCGGGGCCCATGCCGGTGGGGCAGTCTGGCGATGCGCAGAACGCGCAACCCGACGACAGTGAGGAAGGCCCGACATGCTCTCCGACGACATCATCTGCCGTGCTCGGCCGCGGATCTTCTGACCCGGCTGCACCTGGGCTTGTGAACATCTGATTTCGCGCATTGACCCAGGCCGGTCTGCCGCCAAGGCTGGCCTGGTGACCCTGCAGACCGCCGCCATCCCGCTCGACACGCTGCCGTTCCTGGACCCGGCGTCAGCGCAGTTCCGCCGGGACCCGTACCGGATCCTGCAGCAGCTGCGCTCCCGGCACTGGGCAGCGCTGAGCCCGTACGGCATCCACCTGCTGACCTACGACGCCTGCAACGCGCTGCTGCGGGACAAGCGCTTCCACCAGGGATCGGCGCTGATCGCCCGCAGCAGTGGGCTGACCGCCGGCGACTTCTACGACTCGTGGACGTCGTCGATGACGGCCCAGCAGGGCGTCGACCACGCCCGGCTCCGCCGGCTGGTGGCGCCGTACTTCCACCACCGCAGCATCCAGACCCTCCAGGGGTACGTGCGCGAGCTGACCGGTCGGCTGGCCGACCGGGCCGGCGACCGGTCGGAGTTCTTCTCGGCCGTCGCCAACGTCATCCCGGGTGCCTTCTTCTGCACCATGATCGGAGCACCGGAAACCGACGCCGGCTATGTCGCGCGACTCTCGGAGGACCTGCTGTCGGTGTTCAACATGGACCCGGCCAATGTGCCGCGGATCGAGGCCGGGCATGCCCAGATCACCTCCTACGTCGAGGATCTGCTCGAGGAGCGGCGCCGCCGGCCGGGCGGCACCGACATGCTCTCCGCGTTGCTCGAGGCCGAGAGCGAGGGCAGCCGGCTGACCGGTGCAGAGGTGGTCAACCTCGTCATCACCACGCTCGAGGCGAGCACCGACAACACGAGCAACCAGCTGGCGCTGGCGGTTCTGCTCGGCTGCCGCCATCCCGAGGCATGGGCTGAGCTGTCGGCCGACCCGACCCTGGCAGACGCGTGGCTCGAGGAGACGATGCGGCTGGAGCCGCGGATCGTCAACGCCCAGCGTTCGGCCGACGCGGACGTCGAGTTCCGGGGGCTCCGGGTGCCGGCCGGGTCACTGGTCTTCGCGACCGTCGCCTCGGCGCACCGCGACCCCGACGCCTACCCGAACCCGGACCGGTTCGACCTGCACCGGGTCGATCCCCGGCCCAGCCTCAACTTCGGCGCCGGGCCGCACTACTGCATCGGGGCGCCGCTGGTGCGGCTGCAGGTCACCGAGGCGCTGGCTGTGCTGGCCCGGCGCTGGCCGGTGATGAGGCTCGCCGAGGAGCCGGTCATCCGGTACGGGCTCGGCGTCACCGACGTCGAGTCGCTGCTGCTCCACGTCGGCCCCGCCTAGGTGTACTCGGCCACGACGCTGGCGGTGGCGAGCGCCAGATCTGAGGAGCCCCGGGACCGGAGATAGGGCAGTCACCCGATGCCGAGTGCTGTGGCCGACGGGCAGTCTGGCGATGCGCCGAACGCGCAACCCGACGACAGTGAGGAACAGACCATGATCTCCATCGAAGACATCTGCCAAGCCCACCCGCGGATCCTCTGAGCCGGGCCGGGGTCTGTTCTGATGATTCGACACCTTGGTCTCGCCGGTAATGCACGCCGCGGAGCACTGGCCGGTACGGTCGTGACCGCTCTGGTCGTGGGTGGCGGTGGGTACGTCTTCGCCGCCGACCCGACGCCCGCGTCTCTCTCCGCCTGCGTCAAGAACCAAACCGGGCTGATGTATCTCGTCGGCTCGTCGGCCAGCTGCCACCGCGACGAGCACAAGGTCACGTGGAGCGTCACCGGGCCCAAGGGCGCGACCGGAGCTACGGGCCTCCGGGGCGCAACCGGCGCCACCGGTGCGACGGGGCAGCGCGGCAGTACGGGGGCGGCAGGTGCAGCAGGCCCGGTCGGGCTCAAGGGTGACACGGGGGCTACCGGCG
>JAWWOM010000300.1:0-4058 GCA_033851655.1 Frankiales bacterium | reverse complement strand
CCCGCAGGGATCCGGCCCCGACCACCTGGAAGCCCAGCGAGCCGGTTCCGCCGCGGCGCACCATCGTCTTCGACGACAGCGACGACCTCGACGTCCCGGACTTCCTCAAATAGGTGTCGGGGCCGGTTCAGCTGACCCCGGTCGCTCTCGGGCAGGGCGTGGGGGCTGCCTTCAGCACGCGCCTCGGTGGGGTCAGTGCGCCGCCATGGGACGAGCTCAACCTCGCCTACCACGTCGACGATGACTGGGACCGGGCCTTCGCCAACCGGCACCTGTTGGCGGCGGCGATCGGACAGCCGTTCCTGCGCTGCTGCTACGTCCACCAGGTGCACGGCGACGCCGTGGTGAGTGTGGCCGAGCACCACGTCGGCACGGTCAAGACCCGCGGCGGTCGTCGGGACGGCGATGCCATGGTGACCCGGGCCGTCGGTGCACCGTTGGTGATCATGGTGGCCGACTGCGTGCCGGTCCTGCTCGCCGACCCGGAGGCCCGCGTCGTCGCCGGCGTCCACGCCGGCCGCAAGGGCGTGCAGGCCGACATCGTGGGCAAGGCGGTCGCCGTGATGCGTGAAGCCGGCGCCACCGACATCAGCGCCGCCATCGGCCCATCGGTCTGCCCAGGGTGCTACGAGGTGCCCGGGGCGATGGCCGCCGAGGTGGACGCTGCGGTTCCGGGCACTGCCGCGCGGACCCGTACCGGGACCCCTTCGCTCGATCTTGCGGCAGGCGTCGCGTCCCAGCTCGCGGCCGCCGGGGTGCGCCGGGTGGCCAGGGACGGCCGGTGCACGGTGGAGAGCCCCGAGCTGTTCTCCCATCGCAGGGACGGTGTCACCGGCCGCTTCGCCGGTGTCGTCTGGCTCGAGCCGTGAGCCGCAGTCAGGAGCTCGTCGCCAACCTCGCGGACGTACGGGCCCGAATCGAGGCGGCCTGCCGAGCTGCCGGCCGGGCTCCCGACGAGGTGACCCTCGTGGCGGTGACCAAGACCCACCCGGCCAGTGACGTGGACGCGTTGGCAGCGCTTGGCCTCGTGCACATGGCGGAGAACCGTGACCAGGAGGCTGCCCGCAAGGCCGCCGAGGTCCGTGCGGCGGGCATCGTCTGGCACTTCGTCGGGCGGCTGCAGACCAACAAGGCCCGCTCGGTCGCGGGCTACGCCGACCTGGTCGAGTCGGTCGACCGGGAGCGGCTGGTCCACGCGCTGTCCGTGGCAGCGGAGCAGACCGGACGCCGGCTCGACGTGCTGGTCCAGGTGGCGCTGGGCGACGGCGAGGGCAGGGGAGGCGTGGCGCTGGACGCCGGCTACGGGTCGTTGCTCGAGCTGTGCACGGCCGCCGCCGAGGCTCCCGGGGTCCGTCTGCGCGGGTTGATGGCGGTGGCGCCGCTGGCCGCTGACCCCGATGAGGCGTTCGGCCGGCTCGCCGCTGCCGCCGAGGTTGTCCGGGCCGAACACCCTGGCGCGACCGTTCTCTCTGCCGGGATGAGCGGCGACCTCGAGGCGGCCATTGCGCACGGTTCCACACACGTGCGTGTCGGTACGGCGTTGCTGGGCGCCCGATTCGCCCAGGTCGTATAAGGTCGCGCTCAAGCACCCGTGCACCATCACGTGTGCGACCGAGCACGCCCGACTCCGGAGGTCCGACGACATGGCTGGCGCCCTGCGCAAGGTGGGTCTCTACCTGGGCCTCGTGGACGACGAGGCGTACGACGACTACGTCGAGGACGACTACCTCGAGCCCGAGCCGGAGGAACCGCCCCGCTCCTCGACGGTGCGCCGGTTCGACGAGCGGGCCGCTCGCTACGAGGAGCCGCAGCCGCGGGCCGTACGGTCGGCCGGCGTCGACCGGGTCCAGATGGCGCCCCCGGCTCCTGCAGCGCCTGAGCCTGAGCTCTACCGGATCACCACGCTGCACCCGCGCAACTACAACGAGGCGCGCACGATCGGCGAGAGCTTCCGGGACGGCACGCCGGTGATCATGAACCTCACCGAGATGAGCGACGGTGACGCAAAGCGACTGGTCGACTTCTCCGCTGGGTTGATCTTTGGACTCCGTGGGAGTATCGAGCGGGTGACCAACAAGGTCTTCCTGCTCTCGCCGGCCAACGTCCACGTCACTGCCGAGGACAAGGCGCGCATCGTCGAGGGTGGATTCTTCAACCAGAGCTGAAGGTCTGCCACATGAGGTTGCTGGGTCAGGTTCTCCTGACGCTGACCTGGATCGCCATCGTCCTGCTGATGTTCCGGGCCGTGGTCAGCTGGGTGATGGTCCTGGCGAGGGACTGGCGTCCCGCCGGGATGATGGTCGTCCTGCTCGAGGCGGTCTTCACGGTGACGGATCCACCGCTGCGGTTCCTGCGCCGGTTCATCCCGCTGCTGCGGGTGGGCAACTCCGCGATCGACCTCGGCTTCATCGTGCTGCTGGTTGCTCTGTTCATCTTGACCGGCGTCTGGCCACGACTGGGATCATCATGAAGATCATCCTGAGTCGTGCGCCTGCCCGTGACCTGCCCGCCCCCGACCGCCGTCCTGTAGCCACGAGGTGACCCGATGCCCCTGACCCCCCAGGACGTCCAGAACAAGGAGTTCGCGACCACCCGGTTCAAGCCCGGCTACGACGAGGAAGAGGTCGACGCCTTCCTCGACGAGGTGGAGGCGGAGCTCAACCGGTTGCTGACCGAGAACGCCGACCTGCGCAACCGGCTCAACCAGCTGCAGACCACGGTGGCCACAGCCCCGGTGGCGCTGGCCAAGGTGGAGACGCCGGTGCCCGCGCCGGCAGCGGCAGCCGAGCCCGTGGTGGCCGCCCCCGCTGCCGTCGCCGCTGCCGAGCCGCCGGAGTCGGCGGCGCTGCGCACCCTGCAGATGGCCCAGCGCACGGCGGACTCCGCCATCGCCGAGGCCAAGGCCGAAGCGGACAAGCTGGTCGGCGATGCCCGCCTCCGGGCGGCCGAGCTCGAGCGCGAGGCGCAGACCCGGCACTCCACGGTGGTGGGCCAGCTCGAGAGCCAGCGGGCGGCCCTCGAGGCGCGGGTGGAGGACCTCCGCGCGTTCGAGCGCGAGTACCGCACCCGGCTCAAGGCCTACCTCGAGACCCAGCTCCGCGACCTCGACGGCCGGGCCCCCTCCGACGCTGCCAGCCCGGCCCCGACCCCGGCAGCGCCGGCAGCAGCCGCCACGTCGGCCGCGCCGGCGGTGTCGGCCGTTCCCGGCCTCGCAGCCCCTGCTGCGGGCAACCCGTACGCCCCGACGGGCGCCGGCAACCCGTTCATCAACCGCGACGCGGCGTCCCGGTCGTCGGCGTACGAGACCGTCGAAGAGGGTCCGGAGCCGGCCGACTCGTGACCGAGGAGCAGACGCCGCCGCCGGCCGGCGAGCCCACCGTCAACCTGGTCGCCGACCTCACGGCCGACCCGGCGGTGCTCGCCAGCGGGGTGCTGGTCGTCCTGGGACTGCTGCTGCTGCTCGTTGGCGTCACCGGCAACTGGCACTGGAGGGCCGCGGTCTGGGGTGCCGTGCTGGCCTCTGTCGCCGCGTTCGGTCTGGTCGCCTACTCGGCCAGCCAGCGGCGTACGGAGTTCCCGGCCCAGGTCGACGAGGACTCCTCCCCGTCGCCGGCTGTCCCCGCCGCGCCGGTGCCGGCCAAGGCCGCGGCCGCAGCCGAGGCGGACCCGCCACGGCCGCGCTTCGCCGGCTTCGGCAAGGCCAAGGCCGCCGAGTCGCCGCCAGCGGTCAAGCCGCCGCCGCCCCAGCCCACCAACGTCCAGGTGATGCACGTACAAGGCAGCAACGTACGGGTCGCTCCGACACCTCAGCCGATGCCGATCAGCCGGCCGGTGCGCGCAGCGGCCCGGCCACCGTCCGCGCCGCCCCCGACGCCGCCGACGATCCAGGTGGGGGTGCCGCGCGAGCCCGGCTTCCCCACCTACCGGCCGGCCGACCCGGACGCGCCGGTGACCCAGGTGCGCAACCGCTACCACCGGCCGGACTGCCGCTACGTCGCGGTGGCTGCTGCCGCGGATGCCGTGCAGACGACGGTCGGTGCCGCCCGGGCGAGCAACGC
>JAWWOM010000284.1:0-2906 GCA_033851655.1 Frankiales bacterium | reverse complement strand
GGGTCAGACGTCGATCGGGATCAGCTCGCCGCTGTCGACGTCGAGGATGAGCCCGTACACCGAGTCCCGGTAGGGCAGGTAGGGCGAGGTCTTGACCCGGGTGACGCTGCTGCGCAGGTCGGCCTCGAGGTCGGTGAAGGCTTCGAGTGACCACGGCGGCTTCATGCCGGTCTCCTCGAGCATCTGCTGCCGGAAGTCGTCCTCGTCGACGCCGAGCAGGCCGCAGCGGGTGTGGTGGATCAGCACGATGTGCCGGGTGCCGAGGGCGCGCTGGCTGAGGGTCAGCGACCGGATCGTGTCGTCGGTGACGACGCCGCCGGCGTTGCGCAGGATGTGCGCCTCACCGAGGTCGAGGCCGAGCGCGGAGAACGCGTCGATCCGCGAGTCCATGCAGGTGACGACGGCCAGGTGCTTGACCGGCTGGGTGTCCAGCTCGCGGTGGCCGTGCCCGCTGACGTAGCCGGCGTTGGCTTCGAGCATCTTCTGTACGAGGTCCACGACTGCCGACCCTAGCGTGATCGGCCACTCCGGGGTCCAAGGCGTGCCCCGCGTTGCTCCGCCGGGAGGCAATTCTCGGGTTCGCCCACTTGCCGCCGTCCCCGCACCTAGTCTGTGGGGCGCGGCCGGCCAGCACCCGCCCCCGAGCCCGCCCCCAGTGCCACCTATCCGTTGGGACAACCGTGAACTTCTACCTGCGCCGTACGAGCCCGGCTCCTGGTCCGACGTCAACCGCGCGCCGCGGCCTGAGGGTGCTGGTCGCTGCTGCGCTCGGCGCCTCGATGGTCGCCGCCGGGACCCCGGCACTGGCGGCGGCCAAGGTGGCAACGCACATCTCCGCGCTCGCCACCCCGACCACGGCCAAGGTAAGCAGCATCGTCGTGGTCACCGGCACGGCCAAGCCCGCGATCTCCGGCCTCGCCGTGTCGCTGCAGCGGTTCGACGGGCGGCACTGGAACACCGTCGCGCACGCCAAGGAGAGCCGTACCGGCGCGTACTCCGTGTCGATGAAGGCGCCCGGCAAGGCGGCCACGATGCGGCTGCGGGTCGTCCGGGCCGCGGCCAAGTCCGACAAGGCCGGCGTCAGCCGGACGCTCGTGGTGCGTGTCGTGAAGACGGCGTACGTGATCAAGGCCGTGCACGGGGTGAGCGTGCCCAACGGCCAGCCGATCACGGTGACCGGGACGGTGAAGCCCAAGGGGACCGGCACGGTCCAGCTGCAGCGAAAGCTGGCCGGCAAGTGGCGGACGATCGCCACGGCCAAGCTGACCAAGACGTCGACCTACACCGTCCGGACGGTGCAGAACGCCGGCTCGTACGCGCTGCGGATGGTCAAGCCGCAGACGACCACGATTGCGGGCGGCGTCAGCAAGGGCTTCACCGTCACCGTGGCAGCACCGATCGTCGCGCCGCCGGTCATCGCGGCACCCGTGATCAGCACGACGTCGCTGCCCGCCGGCATCACCCATCACCCGTACTCCGCAACGCTCGCCGCCAGTGGTGGCAGCGGCGCGCTCAGCTGGACCGCCGCGACGGGCACCCTGCCGGCCGGCCTGTCCCTGAGCACCGCCGGCGTGATCAGCGGTACGCCGGCGGCCGCAGGGGTCGGCCATGTCACGGTGACGGTCACTGACGCAGGAGCCCGTACCGCCTCCGTGACGTTGACCCTCACCGTCACGCTCGCCACCGGCACGCTGTCGGCCTGGGGCTACAACGGCCAGGCCCAGCTCGGCGACGGCATCCGGCCGGACCGCGACCTCCCGGTCCAGGTCGCCGGCCTCGCCGGGGTGACCAAGATCGCCGCCGGTTACCGGACCGGCTACGCCCTCGTCGGCGGTGGAGTGGTCGCCTACGGCGTCGGCTTCCACGGTGAGCTGGGCAATGGTGGGACGGCCTTCAGTGCAGCCCCCGTCCAGGTCAGCGGCCTCACCACCGGCGTCCTCGCGATCAGTGCCGGCAGCGGAAGCGGCTATGCGCTCGCGTCGGACCACACGGTGTGGGCCTGGGGCGTCGGCACCGACGGCCAGCTCGGCAACGGGGCCTACCAGGACAGTCTGGTCCCGGTGCAGGTCTCGGGTCTCACCAACGTCTCGGCCATCGCCGGTGGCGAGGCCGCTGGCTATGCACTCAGGACCGACGGGACCGTGTGGGCCTGGGGCCAGAACTTCCAGGGCGAGCTCGGTGACGGGACCACCACCGGGAGCGCAGTGCCCGTGCAGGTGACCGGGCTGTCCGGGCAGCCGGTGACTGCCATCGCCGCCGGCGGCCCGAACGGATATGCCCTGATGACCGACCACACGGTACGGGCCTGGGGCTACAACGGATACGGTCAGGTCGGTGACGGCACCACGACGGACCGGACGGCGGCTGTCGCGGTCAGCGGGCTCACGACCGCCACGGCGATCGCGGCCGGCTCCGGCAGCGCCTATGCCCGGACGACCGGCGGCACCGAGGTCGCCTGGGGCTACAACGGAGATGGCGAGCTCGGCAACAACGACTTCACGGACAGCAGCGTCCCGGTCGTCGTGAGCGGGCTGACCACGGTGTCGGGCATCGCCGCGTCTGCCTATGGGGCATACGCGGTCCTGGCGGATGGCACCGTGCGGTCCTGGGGCGACAACTTTTCCGGCCAACTGGGCAACGGGACCACGGTGTCCAGCGCCCTGCCGGTGACGGTGACCGGGCTCGGAGCGGTCGCAGCGGTCGCCGGCGGTTGGGATGACGGCTACGCACTGAAGACGGACGGGACGGTATGGAGCTGGGGCGCGGACCTGTCCGCGCTGCTGGACCACGGGTCCGCAACGCCTGTGGTCGGGCTCACCGGAGTCACTTCCGCGGCGGCCGACTACAGCGGTGGCGTCGCCGTGAAGTCCGACGGCACGGTGTGGGACTGGGGAACGAACTACAGC
>JAWWOM010000026.1:0-4846 GCA_033851655.1 Frankiales bacterium | reverse complement strand
GTCGCCAGCGGGTCCCCAACGCCAGGCAAACGCGGCGTTCACCTTGCCGGCCCTACAGTGCAGGCATGTCCGAGGCACTCCCATGACGCTGCGGTCCCGGGTCCGCCGCGCCATTGCCCTGACCGTCACCGTGGCGTTGCTGCTGTTCGGCGTACCGCTGGCCGTGGTGCTGGACCGGCTCATCCAGAGCACGGCGCTGACCGGGCTGCAGAGGGACGCGACCCGTGCAGTGGCAGGCGTTCCGGACAACACCCTGCAGGCCGGCAGCCAGGTCAAGGTCGCCCGTGGTGTCGGCGGCACCCAGATCGGGGTCTACGACGCGCAGGGCCACCGGGTCGCCGGCGTGGGGCCGGCCACGTCGGCGCTGGCCGGCCGGGTGGGCGATGGACGCGAGCACGACGGTCACGACGCCGGCGCGCTCAGCGTCGTCGTCCCCGTGCTGTCGGACACGACCGTCGCGGGCAGCGTCAGGGCGGCCATCCCGCTGGGCACCGTACGAGCCCGGGTGGTGCGCGCCTGGGCACTGCTGCTGCTCCTCGCGCTGGCGATCGTCCTGGTCGCGATCGTGCTCGCGCGTCGAGCCGCGCGCCGGATCTCCGTGCCGTTCGAGCAGATCACGTCAGCGGCTCTGCAGATGGGCGAGGGCCGGTACGACCTCGGCCTGCCGGTCTGGGGCATCGCCGAGGCGGACGCGGCAGGCACGGCGCTGCGGGAGAGCGCCAAGGCCATCGACGAGCTGGTGAGCCACGAGCGGGACTTCATCCGGCATGCATCGCACCAGCTCCGTACGCCGCTGACCGCTGCCCTGCTGCACCTGCAGGCCTCGCCACCCGATGTGGCCGCGGCACTCGAGCGCAGCCGCCAGCTCGAGACCACCATCGACGACCTGCTGGCGCTGCGGGCTGTCGCAGAGGGCGGACGATGCGCGCCGGAGCAGGTCGCCGCCGACGCCGTGGCCCGATGGGACAGCCCTGAGCGTCCGGTCGTGCTGCGTGCGGACGATGAAGCCGGCGACGCGGCCGTACCGGCTGCTGCACTCAGGCAGGCGCTGGATGTGCTGCTGGACAACGCGATCCGGCATGGCGCCGGTGCCATCACCATCACCGTCGAGCCGTACGGGGACCTGGTCGCCGTCGAGGTCGCCGACAACGGCGACGGGTTCGCGCCTGGCGCCGAGCCAGGGACCGGCATGCAGCTCGCCAGCGGGATCGCCCTGCGCGCACACGGCGCCCTGCTCATCCGCCGGCGTGCTCCCCATCCGCGGGTCGCCTTGTTGCTGCCTCGGTCCGAGACGCCCTAGTTGATGTCGAAGCGGTAGCCGTAGCCGCGCAGGGTGGCGATGCGGTCCCACCGGTCGCCGCCGTCAGCGAGCTTGCGGCGCAGGTTGGCCACGTGAACGTCCAGGGTCTTGGTGGAGCCGTGCCAGTGCTCGTCCCAGACCTCGTCCATCAGCCGCTCGCGACGCACGGCCTCGCCCGCCGAGCCGACCAGGGCAGCCAACAGCTCCAGCTCCTTGGGCCGCAGCTCCAGCTCCGCGTCGCCCACCCAGGCACGCCGCGACCTGAGGTCCAGCCGTACGGGACCCGATCGCAGCTCCGGCGGGCCGGTCAGCTCCCGGCGGCGCAGGTGCGCGGCCAGCCGGGCGAGCAGCTCCTCGGGCCGGAACGGCTTGAGGACGAAGTCGTCGGCACCTCCGTCGAGGGCCTGCACCGCGTCGGCTTCGTCGGTGCGCGCGGTGACCACGACGATGACGCAGTCCACGTGGTCACGGCGGATCTCGCGGCAGAGGTCCAAGCCGTCCGCGTCCGGCAGCCCGAGGTCCAACAGCACCAGGTCCGGCATGGCCTCGGCCAGCAGCAGCCGGGTCGCCGCGGCGTCCTGTGCCCAGCGGACCTCGTGGCCGCCACCGGCAAGCAGCGCCACCAAGGCCGCGCCGAGGCCGGCATCGTCCTCGACGACCAGTACGCGGGACCGGGCCGTTGTCATGAGGTCACGTTAGCGACCTGGTCGGTGAGGGCCTCGCCTGGTCGCCTGGTAGCTACTGCTGGTTGGGCTCCTCCGGCAGCTCGCGCGGAGCTCCGTGCTGCGCGTTGGCCTGCTCGACCAGGTCCGAGAGCTTGCGCTGGATCAGCTCGACGTGGGGCAGCTCGCCGATCACCAGTTGACCGCGCTCGCCACCGGACTCGATGAGCAGGGTGCCGCAACCGAGCAGCCGGTCGATCAGGCCGTGGGTGAAGGTCACGTCGTTGACCCGGATGAGCGGGATGTCCCTGCCCGTACGGGAAATCACGCCGCTGCGGATGACGACCCGACGGCTGGTGACCATGAACCGGGTGGTTCGCCAGCGCAGCCAGGGCATCAGGCTGACCCAGACCAGCAGCAGCACGGCGACCACGACGACGGCGATCTGGGCGTAGCCCCTGCCGGTGAAGTCGCCCATCGCGAACACTGCCCAGCTGGCGAGCCCGACGACCACCGGCACGGCGACGGCCGGCAGCAGGAGCGCCTTCCAGTGCGGATGGGTGTCGACGACCAGCTCCTCGTCGTCGGCGAGCAGGCTGCTGTCCTTGGCCATATCCCTGTCCTCTCGGTGACCGGCTGGCGTGATGAGCATCGTGGCACGGTCAGGCCGGGCGGAGGTGGATCACGTCCGCTGCCGACACCTCGTGCCGTCCCTGCCCGTCCTCCACCAGCAGCTGCCCGGCCGGCCCGACGTCGACAGCGGTGCCGACCAGCTCGACACCGGGCGCCAGCTCTGCCCGTACCCTGCGGCCCAGCGTGGCCGACCGCGCGCGGTACGGGACCAGCACCGCCTCGGCCGATCCGTCAGTCTCGAGCCAGCCGCGGTAGGCGTTGCCCACAGTGCGCAGGACGGCCAGCAGCAGCGGCATCCGATCGACCGGCTCGGCCCCGGGCCCGCGTTCGAGCTCGACCGACGTCGCATCCGACCGCGGGAGCTCCTCCCGGCGGGTCGAGACGTTGAGGCCGACGCCGACCACGACCGCTCCCCCGGCCACCTCTGCCAGCAGGCCGGCCAGCTTGCGGTCACCGACGACCAGGTCGTTGGGCCACTTCACCTGTACCTCGACATCGGTGCGCTCGACCGTTGCCTGCGCCGTGGCGGTCGCGACCAGCAAGGTGAGCAGCGGCAGTCTCGCCCGAGCGACGTCTGGCCGGAACAACATCGAGAAGGTCAGCCCGGCGCGCGGTGGCGAGACCCAGGCCCGGTCGAGCCGACCCCGACCGGTGGCCTGCTCCTCGGCGACCACGACCAGCCCTTCCCGGCGGCCGGCCCGCGCAGCTGCCGCCACGTCGGCGTTGGTCGACCCGGTGTGCGCCAGCACCTGCACCTCGTCCCACAGGCCGGTCGGGTCACGTGCCAACGCCCTGGCCAGAGCCGGCTGGGACAACGGCGGCCGGCTCAGGTCCGCGTACGGGGAGAACGTCACGTCGTCGACCCTACGGCCGAGCCTGTCGGTACGGTCCGGATGTGCCTGCCGTTGACGACGAGTTGAGCAGTGGCCAGCCTCAACGCAGCCCCTGCGACCGAGTCTGAAGGAGTCCTGCAGTGACCACACTCGACGACATCCGTCGTTTCGCGACCGCGCTTCCCGAGGTGGAGGAGTTCACCCATTTCCGGCTGCCGAGCTTCAAGGTCGCGGGGAAGCCCTTCGCCGGCATCGAGAAAGGCGACACCACCGCGGTGTTCTCGACCAGTCAGGAAGAGGCAGCGGCGGCCGTTGCCGAAAGACCCCAGCATCTATGAGGAGGTCTGGCGCAACGCCGCGACCAAGGTCTGGGTTGGCCTCCGCGTGGAGCTCGCCAAGGTCTCAACGGACCGGGTCCAGGAGCTCGTCGAGCACGCCTGGCGGAACAAGGCCCCCAGACGAGTGGTCGCCGCCCACGATGCACGCCGATCGACCTGAGCGCCGTCCACATACGGCAGGTGGGCGCCCCAAAGCGAAGGCACGTCGAGCCCCGACCACCCTGTTGGGGCGAGGACGACCACCAAGGGTCGTCCTGCACTGCGTCGGTACGGCACAGGGTCAGCGCCCGCCTGCCCTTACCGGGTTCGACTTCGGCTACTCCGGGAGGGTGGCGGTCACGACGGCACCTTCGCTGTGGCTGCGGCGTCGGCCAGCCGCAGGTCACGGTAGTAGCTGCGCCAGATGATTCGATATACCCGGCTGAGCTTGGGGATGGAGCGCAGACCGGGGATGAACGGGACGAACACGAAGACCGCCGTCAGCAGCATCATCAGCGACCAGACCAGGGCATCCGCGTTGCCGGAGGTGGAGAACGGTTTCACCTGGTACCAGAAGGTGTAGAGCCACAGCCACGCCTGGCCGGGGTAGTTCCCGGTCTCGTTCATCATGCCCCACTGGTCGCCGCCGAGGTGCTGGGCACGGGTCAACGACTCTAGGTAGGCGCCGTCGGCCAAGAACAACAACGGCTTGGTGTAGTCGGTCTGATAGAAGTGGCCTTGGGACAGCAGCGCCCCGTCCAAGCCGCCCGACCGACCCAGTGCAAGCAGCCGGGTCAACATCACCGGGACCGGGCCGTAGTCACCGGCGGCCACCTTCGCCGGACCGCCGTCGCCGGCTTTGCTCAGGGCGTCGTCGTAGGCAGAGGCCCATCCCGGCTGCTGGTCCGGGACGGCGCTCGTCCACGCGTTCAGCGCTGCCTTCAGGTCGGGGATGCCGGCGGAGGCTCCTTGCAGCGGCCCGACGACGAAGTCGTCGGCCGGGTTGATCGGGATGGTCACGCCGGGCCAGTTCTGCGGCGAGATCGGGCCGATCTTCTGCGCGGCGCCGGGGTCGTGGGTGTAGGGGGCGCCGTAGCTGGC
>JAWWOM010000252.1:0-3391 GCA_033851655.1 Frankiales bacterium | reverse complement strand
TCCCTGCGCGGCGAGAGTCAACCGACGCAGCTTGGCGGTGAGGCTGGAGATCCTGACCTCGCCGGCTGTCGGGAGCACCTTGGCCTCGATCTGCCGTGCCACCACTGGAGCGAGGCCGCCGAGCCGGTCGCAGATCAGCCGGGCGCGATAGTCGCTCAGCTCACCGGACTCGAGCTTGGCGGCTGTCGCGGACAGGGTGGTCGCCAGCAGCCTGGCGTTGCCGAGCTTGTACTTCAGGAACGTGTCGCCGCAGTCGACCTGGAGCGCCAGCTCGAACATCAGAGCGGCTTCGCGTCGCAGGCCATCCGTCGAGTCGTCCGCGCTGACGCCGACGAAGGCGACGTTGGCCGCGTGTTGACGGGCGGACATCCAGCGGGCCTGCCGCTCCCAGGCACCTGCGACCTGCAGTCTTTCGGCGGAGGTCATCGCTCGGTCCTGCAGCGTCTCCAGCAGCCGGATCGCATCCGGCCCGGGCCCGGCCAGGGTGATCTCGAGCAGGGTCTCCTCGACGGTCAGGGGTGCGCCGAAGAGGTCGAGGGAGCCGTAGAAGTCGGACGCAACCAGGTCCGTCGTCTCGTCACACCGGCTCGAACTCATGTTCGAATCCTACCGCATCGCCCGCTCGTGGCCAAGGCGTTCGGCGGCGAAAGTCCTTGCTGCACAGGCAAATTGGGCCAATCTTGAGCTCATTGACGCAGCCGATCGCACAAAGGGCCCGCTGTGAAGCCGTGAGTGGATAGGGAACCGCCCGGCCCACCTGGGAGTCTCATCTGCGTGACCACGGGCGAGATCCAGGCGGCGTCGGCCGATGTGGCCGACCTCTATGCCTCGACCGGTCGGCGCTTGGTTGGTTTGCTCGTGTCTGTAGGCGCATCGCCGGCCCACGCTGAGGACCTGTTGCAGGAGGCGTACGCACGGCTCGTACCGCGTTGGGATGCCGTGCGGCGCTGCGACAACCCTGAGGCGTGGGTGCGCACCGTGGCCCTGCGGCTCTACCTCTCGCACGAGCGCCGGAGTCGCTTGTTCCATCGTCGGGCACCGGTGCTGCGGTCTCGCGCCGAGGTCGACGGGCCGTCCCCGGACCGGGTCGCCGTGGAGAGCGCGTTGGCTACTTTGCCTGCACACCAACGGATTGTGGTCGTCATGCACTACCTCGTCGACCTGCCGGTCGCGGAGATCGCCACCACGTTGCGCATCTCGCCCGGCACGGTGAAGTCGCGGCTGTCCCGGGCCCGCGCACACCTTGCGGGCGTACTCGGAGAGGACCCTCATGAGTGACGACCTCGTACGGGAGAAGGTCCGGCTGTACGCCACCGAGGTCACGCCGGCACAGCTCCCGTCCTTCGGCGGGGTGGCGGTCCGTCGGCGTCGGCGTCGGGTGCGGCAGGCGCTCGCGGCGACCTCGTCGGTCGTCGTGGTGGCGCTGGTGGTCGTCCTCGTCGCGTTGGTCTCGCACACCTCGGCGCCGCGGACCATCGCCCCCAGCGGCAGTCTGGAGAGCCAGCTCGTCGGCCCCACCTGGACGCTGCAGCAGCTGTCCGTTGGCGGCAAGGACGTGCCAGTCAGTTCCTCGAACCCGTGGACGCTGCAGCTCACGGCCACGACGTACCTGGGCGAGGATGGCTGCAACTCCATCTCCGGTGATGTCACCTACGGAATGACGACGGTAAACCTGCACTTCGGCGAGCAGACGGCAGCGGCCTGCCCTGGCGCCCAGCTGCAGGAGGCATTTCGGGCACTCGAGTCCGGACCTGCGACCGCGGTGACCGGCGGCCGAACGTTGACGCTGACCGTCGGCAGCCTGGTCCTCAGACTGGCTCGGGAAGACCTGCCGTTCGGGAATCCGAGCGCCGGCGACAAGCTACAGACCGGAGCCTTGCAGGCCAACCTGGAGGGCGTGAGCTGGGCGTTGCGGTCGGTGTCGGACAACGGCAAGGTCTCGCACCTGCCAGCCAGCCAGCACGCCCGGTTGTACCTGTCCGCCGGCAACTACTACTTCGACAACGGCTGCAGCATCGACTACGGGCGGATGGAGTACGACAACACCCGGGTCACCATGACCGGACAGGGTGGTGTCGGCTCACTCTGTCCCTACTCGCTGCCCGAGTTCAGCACCCCGTCAACTGCGTTCACCGCAGTCGCCGAGGGCAAACCGGTGTTCCGATTCACCAGCTCCGGCATCACCTTGGGCGCCGGCAAGATTGTGCTGACCTTCGATCGGACCACGCCGGTTGACGTCCACACGGCACTGCACCAGGCCGTGGCCGGCCACGTCTGGCGGCTGACCCGCTACAGCTTCAAGGGCAAAGCCTATGCGGTGCCCGCGGGAGCCAGGCCGACGCTGGAGCTGGCGGACGCGCAGTACGAGGCCTTCGACGGCTGCAACTCGAGCGCCGGCTACCTGAGCTACGTGACCGGCACCCTGTGGGTCCGGCCCGTGGCCGGGAACGTCGTTCCGTGCGGACAGCAGTGGTACAGCGTGACCGAGGCCCTTGCCGGCGTGCTCAACGGTGACACGCACGCTTCTCTGACCGGGACCACCCTCAGCATGACCGGCAACGGCGCCACGCTGGTCTTCAGTCGCGGGCCGGCGTCCGCCCGGTCGGTGTTCGACAACCTGCCGCCGCTGCCGCCGTTCTGATCTCTCCGGGACAGCATCACTGCCCGCGGCGGAAGGCACGGGTCCTCGGTCACCTTCAACTCAGCGGCTCGAAGCGGGCGGTGAAGTGCCGCAGGGTCGGCGGCTCCTCGACGATGCGGTAGCCGGTGAGCTGGTCGGAGTGTTCCGCGACGTGGAGGCAGGCCTCGATGACGTAGTCGATGTGGCTCTGCGTGTACGTGCGCCGTGGGATCGCGAGACGTACCAGGTCGCGGGTTGCCGGCTGTTCGGTGCCGTCGGGCTGCCGCCCGAACATCGCGGTGCCGATCTCGCACGTGCGCACCCCGCCGGCCTCGTACAGGGCGACGGCGAGCGACTGGCCCGGGTACTGCAGCGGTGGGATGTGCGGCAGCATCGCGCGCGCGTCGATGTAGACGGCGTGCCCGCCGATCGGTGACACCACCGGGATGCCGGCCGCCTGCAGCGACTCGCCGAGGTAAGCGGTCGAGCGGATGCGGTAGCGCAGGTAGTCGTGGTGCACGACCTCGGTCAGCCCCTGGGCCACCGCCTCCAGGTCGCGACCGGCGAGGCCGCCGTACGTCGGGAAGCCCTCGGTGAGGATGAGCAGGTCACGGCAGCGGCGGGCGAGGTCGTCGTCGTTCAGCGCGAGCCACCCGCCGATGTTGCCCATCGGGTCCTTCTTGGCGCTCATCGTCATGCCGTCGGCGAGCCCGGCGATCTCCCGCACGATGTCGGGCACGTCCCGTCCCGAGTGGCCCTGCTCCAGCTCGC
>JAWWOM010000242.1:0-13665 GCA_033851655.1 Frankiales bacterium | reverse complement strand
GCGCGGGCGGAGTTCCTGCGCCGGCTCGGCCGCAGCGACGAGGCGCGGCTGGCCTACACCGAGGCCGCCCAGCTGACCGGCAACGACGTCGAGCGGGCGCACCTCGAGCGGAGACTGTCAGAGCTGGGCTAGCCGGCCGATGGCGCTGTCGTCCAGGTGCGCGAGCAGCTCGGCGGGTGAGGCCCACACCTCGGCGGCCCCTGCCGCCCGGAGCTCCGACTCGCTCCACCCGCCGGTCATGACGGTGACGCACGGCAGACCAGCCTGCGCCGCCGACTCGACGTCCCAGCGGGTGTCCCCGACCATCACCGCGTCCACGGCCTGCAGGGAGGCCTGGTCCAGCGCCGTCTGGACCAGGTCGGGAGCCGGCTTGGACCGCTCGACATCGCCGGCGGTGGTCACGTGGTCGATCGCGTCGTCAGCTCCGATGCCCCGTCGCAGCCGGCCCAGCTGACTCTCGTCCGAGCTCGTGGCCAGCACCACCAGGAGGCCGCGTTCCTTGCACGCCCGCAGCAGCGCCGCCGCGCCCTCGAACGACTGGACCCGCTCGAGGAAGGGTGCGTAGTGGTGGTCGTGGCCGATGCGGATGTCCGGGTCGTCCCTGCCGATCAGGTACGGCAACAGCTGGTCGGCGCCCATCCCGATCGCGCGGTGGATCTCGCGCATGGGCACCTCGATCCCCGCGTCGCGGAATGCCTGCCACCACGCGATCGTGTGGTGGTAGCCGGTGTCCACCAGCGTGCCGTCGATGTCGAACAGGACTCCCCTGGGCGATGTCATGCGTCGGCTCTACCCCAGCGGGTAGTCAGGACGCTTCACCACCGCAAAGGAGCGCGGCGTGGCGGACTACGACGTTGTCGTGCTGGGCGGCGGCTCGGCCGGCGAGGCGGTCGCCGGGCGGCTCGCCGACGCCGGCCGCTCCGTGATCCTCATCGAGGCGCACCTGGTCGGTGGGGAGTGCCCGTACCTCGCCTGCGTCCCGAGCAAGGCCATGCTGCAGGCGGCAGCCTCGAAAACCCCATGGCAGCAGGCCATCCAGCAGCGCGATGAGGTCGCCCGGCATCGGGACGACAGCAAGGCGGCCAAGACGTTGCAGGGCAAGGGGGTCACCCTGGTACGCGGCCGGGGCACGCTCGCCGGTGACCGGGTGGAGGTCGACGGAACGTCGTACGGGTTCACCGAGCTGGTCATCAGCACCGGCAGCGCACCTCAGCGCCCGCCGGTGATCGGGCTGGACAACGTGCCGACGTGGACGAGTGACCAGGCGTTGTCCTCCGACGAGCTGCCGGGCCGGCTGGTGATCCTCGGCGGCGGTGCCGTCGGCTGCGAGCTCGCGCAGGTCTACGCCCGGTTCGGATCGCACGTCACCATCGTCGACACCGCCGACCGGCTGCTCGCCAGGGAGACCCGGTTCGTCGGCGAGGCGATGGCGGGTGCGCTGGGGCACGACGGGGTGCACCTGCGGCTGGGGGTGGAGGTCCAGCTGGCCGGGACGTCGGACGAGGGCACGTTCCTCCGCCTGGCCGGCGGCGACGCGCTGCACGCCGACCGGGTGCTCATCGCCTCCGGCCGGGCGCCCAACCTCGACGCTCTGGGCCTGACGGAGCTCACGGTCGACGAGCATTGCCGGGTCGGCGACCACATCTGGGCCGCAGGGGACGTGACCGGCATCGCGCCGTACACCCACACCGCCAACTACCAGGCGGAGATCGTCGTGGCCAACCTGCTCGGGGACCCCCGTACGGCGGACTACCGCGCGATCCCCCGGGTGGTCTACACCGAGCCGGCGGTCTACTGCGTCGGCGTCCTGCCGGAGGACGACCACGACCTGCTGGTCGCCGGGGGCGACGTCGCCGACACCGCCAGGGCCGCCATCACCGGGGCGACGGGCAGGGTCGAGCTCTACGGCGACCGCCAACGACGGGTCCTGGTCGGCGCCGCCGCCATCGGCACCGGAGCAGACGAGTGGATGGCCGAGATCACGCTGGCCATCAGGGCTGAGGTGCCGCTGACGGTGCTGGCTGACGTGGTCCACGCCTTCCCCACCGTCGGCGAGGTCCTCGAGCCGATGCTGAAGGAGCTGGCCGGACGCTAGGCCGGGTCGAGCCGCCGCCGCACGGTGATCACCGCCACGATGTCCAGCAGGGCCACCACGAACAGGGTGAACGGGATCGCCGCGACGCCGAGCTGCTGCGTCCCGGCGCCGATGATCGGCGACACCACTGCCGGCCCGAGCACGCCGCAGGAGAAGACCAGCGTCATGGCGAGCGACGACGGCCTCGTCGCGGAGAACCAGGCAAACGCCGCCGGGAACACGGGCGCCAAGAACAGACCGGCGGCGGTGTAGCCGGCGAGCCCCAGACCCGGAAGTCCCGCCACCACGAGGGAGAGCGCCACCATCACCAGCGAGCTGCTGACCAGCAGGCCGACATGGACCCGGCGGGCCACCCAACCTCCGGTGAGCCTGCCGACGGTGATGGCCACCCAGAACAGCGACGTGGCCCTCGCCGCCGAGGAGTCGGTGAAGTGCGACGCGGACCGTAGGTAGGTCGTCTCCCAGGCCGCGACCCCGCTCTCCATCGCCACGTAGAGCGCCAGCAGGAAGCCGAACCCCAGCGCGAGTCTCGTGGCCAGATGACGCGATGCCGGCGCCTCGGCCGGCGACGGTCCGTGCACCGGAGTGCGGGTCCAGAGCACGGCGAGGATGGCCGACAATGCCGTGATGACAAGGAAAGTCGGCCGTACGTCATGGGGCGTCGCCGCGACGACCACCGGCCCGATCACTGCGCCGACGCTGAAGACCGCGCTCAGCGAGGTGAGCACGCTCGCGCCGGACTCGGCGAAGCTGGAGGCGAGGATGACCGACACCCCGAAGTCCAGGATGCCGAAACCGACCCCCAGCAACGTCCCACTGACCAGCACCAGCCACCAGGCGCCGGCGAAGGCCAGGCCGACGGAACCGCCGGCGAGCACGGCCGTACCGACGACCATCGCCGGCCGCGGGTACCGCAGGTGGCTCGCCCACCCGCTGGCCAGCACGCCGACCACCGAGCCGATCGAGTAGACGGTGAGCAGCAGGGACCCCTGGGCCACGCTGAGGTGGAACTGTGCCCGCAACTGGGGCAGCACCGGCCCGAGGACGGCTGCGACGAGACCGAGCAGCAGGAAGCCGACCAGACCTGCGACCACCAGCCGCCGGCGATGGGTGTCGGCGGCGGGGGTCACACGCACCACCGTATGGGGTGCCAGGATCGGGCTATGAGCGACGAGTGGCTGTTCTCGTACGGGACCCTGCGCGACCCGGCCGTCCAGCGGGCCACCTTCGGCCGCGAGCTGGACGGTCGCCCCGACGGCCTGGTCGGCTACGCAACAAAATGGCTTGAGATCACCGACACTGCGGTGGTGGCAACCAGCGGCCAAACCCACCACCCGATGGTCGTGCGCACCGGCGTCGACACCGACGTGGTGGACGGCCACGTCCTGAGGCTAACTCCAGCCGAGCTCGCGGCCGCCGACGACTACGAGGTGGATGACTACCGGCGGGTACGGGCCCGGCTCACGTCCGGCACTGATGCCTGGGTCTACGTCAGTGCGCACGCCAACCAGAGCTAACCGGTGCTAGCGCATCCGCGCCCTGGCTGAGCGTAGCGGTGACGTGGGCGCGGCGGGATGGAGAGCCGCAGTACGCATCTGCGGCTAGAGTGGCTCCATGCCCGTCTACACCATGCGCGAGGCCGCCGAGCTGCTGGGGGTGAGCGACGACACCGTCCGGCGTTGGGCCGATGTCGGCCGCTTCGCTTCGGTCGAGGGCGCCGGCGGTCACCGTGGGGTCGACGGCCGCGAGCTGGCCAGGTTCGCGACCGCGCACGCCACCGACCCGGCCGCCCCCGGCGCCGCCAGCGTCTCGGCCCGCAACCGGCTGGTCGGCATCGTCACCGAGGTCACCCGTGACACCGTGATGGCCCAGGTCGAGATGCAGTGCGGTGCCTACCGGATCGTCTCGCTGATGAGCCGCGAGGCTGCCGACGAGCTCGGTCTCGAGCCGGGTGTGCGGGCGCTCGCCTCCATCAAGTCCACCAACGTCGTCGTCGAGCTCCCCGGCGAACGGCGCTGACCATGGGCAACCGGAGACCCGCGTGCGCTTGACCGTGACCCTGATCGCTGCCATCGCCGGCTGCGCGCTCGGGCTGTCCGGCTGCGGCAGCTCGTCCGGCGCCAAGCCCCCGGCCGCCGCCCCGACCGCCTCGACGGTCAGCGGCACGGTCGTGGTCTCGGCCGCCTCCTCGCTCAAGGGCACCTTCAGCCAGCTGGCCACGCAGTTCGAGGCTGCACACCCCGGCGTGAAGGTGACCCTCAACTTCGGCGGGTCCGACTCCCTGGCCGCGCAGATCACCGGCGGTGCACCCGTCGACGTGTTCGCTGCCGCCAGCACCAAGACGATGGCGACGGTCACCGCCGCCAAGGACGGACTCGCGGCTCCGCTGAACTTCGCCAAGAATGAGCTCGAGATCGCCCTGCCACCCGGCAATCCGCGGCACGTCGCTGCGCTCGCCGACACCGTGCGGCCGGGCGTCAAGCTGGTGCTCTGCGCGGCCGCCGTACCGTGTGGTGCAGCCGCCACCAAGGCCTACGCCGCCGCCGCGCTGACCCCGCACCCGGTCAGCCTCGAGCAGGACGTCAAGTCGGTGCTCACCAAGGTCGAGCTGAACGAGGCTGATGCCGGCCTCGTCTACCAGACCGACGTCAAGGCTGCCGGGTCCAAGGTGACCGGCCTAGTGTTCCCCGAGGCCGCGCAGGCCATCGCGACCTATCCGATCGTCGGGGTCGCGACCGGCAGGAACCCCTCCGCCGGCGCGGCCTTCATCCGCTACGTGCTCTCGCCGCAGGGCGCAGCGGTCCTCTCGGCCGCCGGCTTCCTCAAGCCGTGAGGCGCCGACTGCCGTACGGGCTGCTCGTCCCCGCCGGCATCGGCGTCACCTTTCTGCTGCTTCCCCTGCTGGCACTGCTGATCCGGGCGCCGTGGAGCAACCTGGTCAACCTGCTCTCGCAGGACGACGTCGTCACGCCGCTGCGGCTGTCGCTGGAGACGGCGAGCATGGCCACCGTCGTCTCGATCGCGGTCGGCGTGCCGATGGCCTGGGTCCTGGCCCGGATGGAGTTCCGCGGCCGTGGGCTGCTCCGCGCCCTGGTGACCGTTCCGCTGGTGCTGCCGCCGGTCGTCGGCGGGGTGGCCCTGCTGCTCGGCGTCGGCCGCAACGGGGTGATGGGCAGATGGCTGTACGAGGCCTTCGGGCTGTCGCTGCCGTTCACCACTGCCGCCGTCGTCATCGCGGAGACGTTCGTCGCGCTGCCGTTCCTGGTCATCTCCGTCGAAGGCTCGTTGCGGGCGCTCGACCCGCGCTTCGACGACGCCGCAGCCACTCTCGGCGCCTCGCGGTGGTACACGTTCACCCGGGTCACCCTGCCGATGCTCGCGCCCGGCGTCGGTGCCGGCGCCGTGCTGTGCTGGGCCAGAGCCCTCGGTGAGTTCGGCGCAACCATCACCTTCGCCGGCAACTTCCCCGGCACCACGCAGACCATGCCGCTCACGGTCTACCTTGCCCTGCAGGACAACCCGGACGGAGCGATCGCGCTCAGCCTCGTCCTGCTGGCCGTCTCGATCGCCATCCTCGCGCTGTTGCGCGAACGGTGGCTGCGGGCATGAGCCTCGACGCGCAGGTGATCGTCGCGCGGGGCAGCCTGGTCGTCGACGTGTCGCTACAGGTCCCGTCAGGCGGCGTCCTCGCGGTGCTGGGGCCCAACGGTGCCGGCAAGACCACCACCCTGAGAGCACTCGCCGGGCTGCTGCCGCTCAGCCGCGGCCACGTGATCCTGGACGGCGTCGTCCTCGACGACGACCGCACCCACGTCCCCGCGGAGCGCCGCCCCGTGGGGGTCGTCTTCCAGGACTACCTGCTGTTCCCGACCCTGTCAGCCAGGGACAACGTCGCCTTCGGGCTGAGGGCCCGTGGTGCCGACCGGGCCGGCGCCCGGGCAACAGCGGACCAGCTGCTCGAGCGGTTCGACCTCAGTGCGCAGGCGGACCTACGGCCGGCGAAGCTCTCGGGGGGCCAGGCCCAGCGGGTGGCGCTCGCCCGGGCGCTGGCTGTCTCGCCGCAGTTGCTGCTCCTCGACGAACCGATGGCCGCACTGGACGCCGGCACCCGGATGACCGTACGGACCGACCTGCGCGCCCACCTCGAGGCTTTCGGCGGGGCCACCGTGCTGGTGACCCACGACCCGCTCGACGCCCTCGTCCTGGCCGACCACCTCGTGGTGGTCGAGGACGGCCGGGTGGTGCAGTCCGGCACGCCGGCGGAGGTGGCCCGCGCACCGCGTACCGACTATGTCGCCCGGCTGGTCGGGCTCAACCTGATGCTGGGGCTCGCCGAGGGGACCGCCGTCGCCCTTGCCGACGGGGTGACCCTCACCGTGGCGTCGGCGCACCGGGGTCCGGTCTACGTGGCGCTGCGGCCGTCGGCGATCGCGGTGTACCAGGAACAGCCGCACGGCAGCCCGCGCAACGCCTGGCCGGGCCGGGTGCGCAGCCTGGAGAGCCGTGGCGACACCCTCCGCGCGGTCGTCGACGGGCCGCCGGACGTCCTGGTCGACCTGACGGCGGCCGCCGTCGCGGAGCTGCGGCTCGTGCCCGGCGCAGCGGTCTGGTGCGCGGTCAAGGCGACCGAGCTGGACGTCTACCCGGTCTGAGCCGAGCCGTTGTTACTCGCGGGTACACTGGCCGCGGGTCGACGTGAAGGGGGCGCCGGTGAGCTCGCCGACCGAGCCGTCCGAAGCGGCGGGCCCGGTCGACTCCCCGGGCCGCCCGCGCAGCCCCCGGCTGCCCCGGTCGGCGCGGCGCAAGCAGCTGCTCGTCGCCGCCCAGGAGATCTTCGTCGCCCAGGGTTACCACGCGGCGGCGATGGACGACATCGCCGAACGAGCCGGCGTCAGCAAGCCTGTCCTGTACCAACACTTTCCGGGCAAGCTCGAGCTCTACCTTGCCCTGCTCGACCAGCACGCGGACGACCTCGTCGCCCGCGTCCGCCACGCGTTGAGCTCGACCACGGACAACAAGGCCAGGGTGGACAGCTGCGTGGCTGCCTACTTCGACTTCGTCACAGCCCAGAGCAACGACAAGGCCGGCGCCTTCCGGCTGGTGTTCGAGTCCGACCTGCGCCACGACCCGATGGTCGCCGCCCGCGTCGACAAGATGCACAGCGACTGCGCGGAAGCGGTCGCGGAGACGATCGCCAAGGACACCGGCTCGGGTCCCGCGGCGGCCACCCTGCTCTCGGTGGGCATGATCGGCCTGGCGGAGGTCGCGGCCCGCTGGTGGCTGCAGTCGCCCGGTCTCATCGGGCGCGAGGATGCCATCCGGCTACTGGGCAACCTGACCTGGCGGGGCATCTCCGGCTTCCCCCGTACGGAGGACCTGGCGCCCGAACCGGTTTCGCCGACGGCGTAGATCGTCCCGGGCGCGGGGCCGCCATGGTCGACTAGCCTGGCCCCAGAGGCAGTCCCAAGCAGCGACCGAGAGATCAGGAGGCCCCGGTGGAGGTCAAGATCGGCGTGCAGTACGCGCCCCGCGAGATCGTCCTCGAGACCAGCGCGTCCGCCGACGACATCGAGAAGCTGCTCCACGAGGCCTTGAAGGCCGACTTCGGGCTGTTCACGCTGGTCGACGAGAAGGGCCGCAAGGTCTTCGTCCCTGCCGAGAAGATCGCCTACATCGAGCTCGGCGAGCCGGAGGGCCGCCGGGTCGGCTTCGGCTCCTAGTCCCCCTACCCGGCCGAGCCGGCTAGGCCCGCAGCCCGAGCTGAGCCATCCGCCGGGTGTGCGCCTCGGTCAGCCTGGCCAGCATCTGGCCGAGCTCGGCCAGCCCACCCGACGCGGTGGCGCCACCGACGATCAGGTCGGTCAGCGCCTCGCGGTCGACCGCAACCCGCTGCGCCTGGACGAGCGCCTCGCCGACCAGCCGTCGCGCCCACAGCGCGAGCCGGCCCGCGACGCTCGGGTCGGCCTCGATCGCCGCCCGTACCCTGTCGACGGCGAACGTCGCGTGGCCGCTGTCGGAGAGCACCTCGTCGACCAGGGCGTGCGGCTCGGCGTCGAGGTAGCTCGCCACCTCGCGGTAGAAGTCGGTGGCGATGCCGTCCCCGACGAAGGCCTTGACCAGCCCCTCGAGCCAGTCACTGGGTGCCGTCAGCTCGTGGAAGGCGTCGAGCGGCTCGACGAACGGCTCCATCGCGGTCACCGGGTCGACGCCGATGCTGCCCAGGTAGCGCGCGATGCGCTCGTAGTGCTGGTACTCCGCCACCGCCATGCCGCCCAGCGCCGACTTGTCCAGCAGGGTCGGTGCCAGCCGGGCGTCGTCGGCCAGGTGCTCGAAGGCGATCAGCTGCCCGTACGCGAGCACACCCAGCAGGTCGACGACAGCGGCGTTGCGGCGCTCCGGCGCGACCTGCGCGTGCGCGGCAGGCCGCTCGTCGGCTGGCGTGTCTGACACGGGCGCTCCCTGAGCTGGTGATTGCCTGGAGTTGGGCGCGCAACCCGCGGGGCTGCGGTCCCGACCCTATCCGGCGCGACAGGTAGACTGGACCGGTAACCGGGGCCTCCGGACACCCTGAGGCCACGTACGACCGCAGCGGTGCGGTCGCCAGGTCGCTGCTCCCGCGCCTGCCGCCTGAATTTCGCGCGGCGCGAGCGGAGCCCGATTTCGCGTCGACCTCCCGCCCTTTGAGAGGCGTTTGCCCTGAGCACGTTCCGCGATCTCGGTGTACGACAGGAAACCTGCGACGCCCTCGAGGCAGTCGGCATCGTCGAGCCGTTCGCCATCCAGGCCCTGACCATCCCGCTGACCCTGGCCGGCCACGACATCATCGGCCAGGCCCGGACCGGCACCGGCAAGACCCTCGCCTTCGCCGTCCCGATCCTCGAGCGGGTCGAGGCCCCCGGTGACGGCCGGCCGCAGGCCCTGGTGGTCGTCCCGACCCGTGAGCTCGCCATCCAGGTGGCGAGCGACATCGAGATCGCCGGCAAGACCCGCGGCGTGCGGGTGCTGACCATCTACGGCGGCCGCTCGTACGAGCCTCAGGTCGCCTCCCTCAAGGCGGGCGTCGAGGTCGTCGTGGGCACCCCCGGCCGGCTGCTCGACCTGTCCCGCCAGGGCACGCTCAACCTCACCGGCGTCCGGGTGCTGGTGCTCGACGAGGCGGACGAGATGCTCGACCTGGGCTTCCTGCCCGACGTCGAGAAGATCGTCGCCCAGCTGCCGACCAACCGGCAGACCATGCTGTTCTCCGCCACCATGCCCTCGGCGGTGCTCACCCTGTCCCGGCGCTACATGCGGCAGGCGACCACCGTTCGCGCCGAGGAGCCGGAGGAGAACCGCACGGTCCCCACGACCGCCCAGCACATCTTCCGCGCCCACCCGCTGGACAAGCCGGAGATGCTCGCCCGCATCCTGCAGGCCAACGGCCGCGGTCTCACCATCATCTTCACGCGCACCAAGCGGGCTGCCGACAAGCTCTCCCTCGACCTCACCGAGCGCGGTTTCGCCGCGGCGGCGGTCCACGGCGACCTCGGCCAGGGTCAGCGCGAGCAGGCGCTCCGGGCCTTCCGGGCCGGCAAGGTCGATGTGCTGGTCGCGACCGACGTGGCCGCGCGTGGCATCGACGTCAAGGACGTCACCCACGTCGTCAACTACACCTGTCCCGAGGACGAGAAGACCTACCTGCACCGCATCGGGCGCACCGGTCGGGCCGGCGAGAACGGCGTCGCGATCACCTTCGTCGACTGGGACGACCTGTCCCGCTGGAACGGCATCAATCAGGTCCTCCAGCTGCCGTTCCCCGATCCGCCGGAGACCTACTCCACGTCGGACTCCCTGTACGAGGCCCTGGACATTCCCCGTACCGCGACCGGCACCCTGCCTCGCGCCCAGCGGCACCGGGCCGGCCTGGACGCGGAGACGCTCGAGGACCTCGGCGAGACCGGGCGCTCACGCAAGGCCCCGGCCACCAAGGCCCCGAGCGGCGGCGGCTCGCGTTCACGCTCGGGCGGCGCTGCACCGGCCGCCGACGGCGACAAGGCTGAGCGTGCACCGCGCAGCCCACGGCCGCGCTCCCGGACCCGCACCCGAAGCGGGCAGCCGGCCTCCGGCGACGCGGTCGAGGCCGCGCCTTCCGCCGAGTCCGACTCCGTGACGACGCCCGCGGGCGACACACCGGCCCGCCGTCGCCGCCGCCGCGGCGGTCGCGGCAGCGGTTCGGGCGCAGCAGCCGCCGAGCCCGCCACCGACTGACCCCCGTTCAGGCCCGAGCCGGTTTGTGGAACATCGCACGCCCCCTGACGTAGGCGATGTTCCACGAACGCTGCGCCATCTGCCGGAATCCGTCGGCCGATCGCGTAAAGATCGGCGCCCGGCCGGCCGACGTGGTTGTGGGCCAAGGAGGACGCACATGGTGTTGCAAACGGTGGCGGGACACCGGATCGGCGAGGACGCCGAGGATCTGAAGGCGTGGATGTCCGGTCTCAGCGGTTGTCCCGCGGTGACCCACACCCTCCAGACCGCGTGCAGCAGTGACAAGCACGGTGAGACGCCGGCGACCTGGTTCTACGTCGAAGGCGACCCGCACAACGGCATCGCCCGCCGGCGCTGCCTGTCCTGCGGCGAGGTCTCCCACCTGCTCGACTCCGCCGAGCACTGGAACTACCCCGCGATGTGGTGCTGCAAGGGCTGCCAGCAGTCGATCGCCGAGGTGGCCATCGGGGTGCATGCCGAGCCGTCCGAGGACGGACCCAAGGTCAGCTGGCTCGCCGTCGGCGTCCGTTGCGTCGAGTGCGGCCGGTTCGACGGCGTCACCGACATGCTGGTGCAGGACCTCACGCTCGACGACGTCGCGAACGGCGTCTGACCCCTCAGCCTTCGACAGGCGCGTACCGGCACACTGCCGGTATGCGCCTGTTGCTGTTGGCGGACACCCACGTCCCCGCCAGGGCCCGCGACCTGCCGCCCGAGGTCTGGGCCGCCGTCGACCGGGCCGACCTCGTCATCCACGCCGGCGACTGGGTCGACGTCGCCTTGCTGGACCGGCTCTCCGCCCGCGCCTCCGGACTGCTCGGCGTCCACGGCAACAACGACGGCCCTCCGCTGCGCGACCGACTGCCCGAGGTCGCCAGGGCAACGCTGGACGGTGTACGGGTCGCGGTGGTGCACGAGACCGGGTCCCGTACCGGCAGGGAGCAACGGGCGGACGCGGCCTATCCCGACACGGACGTCCTCGTCTTCGGGCACAGCCACATCCCGTGGGACAGCGTGAGTCCCGCCGGCCTGCGACTGCTCAACCCCGGCTCCCCGACCGACCGCCGGTCCCAGCCGGCCTGCACCTACCTCACGGCCACGGCCCGCCACGGCCGGCTCGAGGACGTCGCGTTGCACAGCCTCCCCCGTATGCTCGGCACAGAGCTCCGAGGGGGTGCCCGCTGAGTACGCCGATGTCCTTCCAGCTGCCGCCGGGCGCCCGGCCGGTGCGGTTCGGCGACCTGGCAGCGGTCGAGGCGCTGCCCGTTCAGCAGACCCGCTCGATGGTCGTCCTCGTCCCGGGTTACACCGGGAGCAAGGAGGACTTCCTCGCGATCCTCGAGGCGATCACCGACGCCGGGCACCGGGTGATCGCGTACGACCAGCGGGGGCAGTACGAGTCGACCGGCGGGGACGACCCGGCCGCGTACGAGATCGCGGCCCTGGCCCGGGACCTGCTGGGACTGATCGGCGATCAGCCGGCGCACGTCGTGGGGCACTCCTTCGGCGGCCTGGTCGCCCGGGCGGCGGCGATCCAGGACCCGGGACGGTTCCGGTCGCTGACCCTGCTCGACTCGGGCCCGTCGGCGATCCCCGGCCTGCGCGCGCTGACCCTCGAGGTGATGCGGCCCGTGCTGGTCGAGGGCGGTCACCCCGCGGTGTGGGAGTACATGGTCAATCCCGAGCTGCCGGCCGACGTCGCCGAGTTCACCCACCGCCGGTTCCACGCCACCTCCGAAGCCGGGCTGCTGGTGATGGGTGACGCCCTGCTCGCGGAGCCCGACCGCACCGACGACCTCCGCGGTACGGGACTCCCGATGCTGGTGGCTCACGGTGACAGCGACGACGCGTGGCCGCCGGAGGTGCAGTCGGCGATGGCGCACCGGCTCGGTGCCGCGTACGTGGTGATCGCAGGCGCGGCGCACTCCCCGGCCGTCGAGCAGCCCGAGGCGACGGCCGGCGCGCTGGTGGCGTTCTGGTCCTCCGTCGAGGACGGTTCCGCTCGGGAGGCGGCAGCCCCCGGACCGTGAGATCGTGGGCCCATGGCCCCTGACCACGGTTTGTTCTCGCCGGACACCGTCACCTGGCGGATCCACGCCGACCCGGTCATGGGACTGGCCGGGCTGCGCGCGCTCTACCTGCAGGCGCTGCACCCGCTGGCGATGGCCGGCGTCGCCCAGCACTCCGACTTCCGCCGCGATCCGTGGGGCCGGCTGCGGCGGACCGCGGAGTGGATCGGGCTGAGCACGTACGGGACCCTGGCCGAGATCGAGCCTGCCGCGGCACGACTGCGGATGATCCACGCGCAGGTCCGGGGAACGGAGGCCGAGACCGGCGAACCGTACTCCGCCGACGACCCGGAGCTGCTCCTGTGGGTGCACTGCAGCCTGGTCGACTCCTTCCTCAGCACCTACCGTCGGTGCGGCGGCCCGGTCGGCGCCGCCGAGGGCGACGACTACGTCGCGGAGCAGGTACGCATGGCGCCTCTCGTCGGCCTTGACCCGGCGTCGGTGCCCTCGGACGAGTCCGAGCTCGCCACGTACTTCGAACGGATCCGGCCCCGGCTGCGGATCACCGGTGAGGCCCGGCGGGCCGCTGCCTTCGTCCTCGCCCCACCGATGCCGCTCTGGGCTCAGCTCGCGACGCCCGCCCGACCTGCGTGGGCCGGGCTCGCCTCGCTCGGGTTCGCCCTGCTCCCGCGCTGGGCCAAGTCGATGTACGGCCCCGGTCTGGGCGGGCTCGCTGCGCTGCCGGGGGCCGACCTGGCCACGACAGCGGCAGCGCGCACCCTGCGGAGGACCCTGCTGGCGCTGCCGGCCGACCGGATCGAGGGACCGCACCGCAAGGCGGCCCGAGCGCGGCTGGGCTCGGCAGCCTGACCCCTGTACCGTTTCAGCGGCCGGCTTTCCGCGCGCGGCCGATAACGATCGCCACACGAGCGGCTCCGTCACCTATCCTCTGCGCCTAGAACCGACAGAATGGCAGGGTGACCGAAGCGATGAGCGAGACCACCGAGAGCGCGCCCGAGCGCGAGACCCCGTCCGAGGTCGCGAGCACCCCGGACGTCGCGAGCACCCCGGACGTCGCCGCCACGCCGGACACCACGCCCGAGCCAGTCAGCGTGCCAGAGGTCGCGGACACACCACGGCCGGTTCCGACGCCTGCCATGGTCAGCACCCTCAAGGCGGCCGACGTACCGAAGCCGGCCAGCATTCCCGGGGGTGCCGACGCGCCCGAGGTCGCCACCGCGCCGGAGGTCGACCTCAGCCAGTACGGCCGGGTGGCCGAGGACGGCACCGTCTACCTCAAGACCGAGGACGGGG
>JAWWOM010000172.1:0-6222 GCA_033851655.1 Frankiales bacterium | reverse complement strand
TGAGGAGGCCCTCGCCACCTGCGACCAGCACGGGATCTACAAGAACGGCGCCAAGGAGATCGCCGCCGAGGAGGGCATGAGCCTGACCTTCATGGCGAAGTACGACGCCCGCGAGGGCAACTCCTGCCATATCCACCTGTCTCTACGGGGTGAGGAGGGCGATCCGGTCTTCGCCGGCGACCGTGAGCACGGCTTCTCGTTGCTGTTCGAGCAGTTCCTGGCCGGCCAGCTGGCCTGCCTGCCCGAGCTCACCCTGCTGATGGCGCCCAACATCAACTCGTACAAGCGTTACGTAGCAGGCAGTTTCGCGCCAACTGCGGTGCAGTGGGGACGCGACAACCGGACCTGCGCCTTGCGCGTGGTCGGCCACGGGCAGTCGCTGCGCTTCGAGAACCGGGTCCCGGGTGGCGACGTCAACCAGTACCTCGCGGTGGCAGCGCTGATCGCTGCCGGACTGCACGGCGTCGACCAGGGGCTCGAGCTCGGGGCCGAGTTCGTCGGCAACGGCTACGAGTCCACCGGCACGCGGGTGCCCTCCACGCTGCGCGAGGCCGCTGACCTCTTCGAGCACAGTGCGGTGGCTCGGGCAGCCCTGGGTGACGACGTCGTGGACCACTACGTCACGATGGCGAGGATCGAGCTCGCCGCCTACGACGCAGCTGTCACCGACTGGGAAAGGTTCCGGGGGTTCGAGCGCTTGTGACCACCGCTTACGACGTGATCAACCCTGCGACGGAGCAGGTGGTCCGTACGGTCGATCTGTTCGACGTCGCCCGGACGGATGTCGCCATCGCCAGGGCAGCGGCGGCCTATCCCGCCTGGCGGGCGGTCGCGCCGGCCGACAGGGGCCGGCTGCTCCGCCGGTTCGCCGAGGCCGTGGACGCCGACCTGGAGAACCTCGCCCGACTCGAGGTCGCCAACGCCGGGCACACCATCGGCAACGCCCGGTGGGAGGCGGGCAACGCCCGAGACGTCCTCCAGTTCTTTGCCGCCGCGCCGGAACGCCTGTACGGCAGGCAGATCCCCGTCGCCGGTGGTGTCGACGTCACGTTCAAGGAGCCGCTCGGGGTCGTCGGCATCATCGTGCCGTGGAACTTCCCGATGCCCATCGCGGCCTGGGGCTTCGCGCCGGCACTCGCGGCCGGCAACACGGTCGTGCTCAAGCCGGCCGAGTACACCCCGCTGACCGCGATGCGGCTCGAGGAGCTGGCGCAGCAGGCCGGCATCCCTGCCGACGTGTTCCAGGTGCTGCCCGGCGCCGGAACCGTGGTGGGGCAGCGGTTCGTCGATCACCCCGCCGTCCGAAAGATCGTGTTCACCGGCTCGACCGCCGTCGGCAAGCAGGTGATGCGCGGCTGCGCCGACCAGGTCAAACGGGTCACCCTCGAGTTGGGCGGCAAGTCGGCCAACATCGTCTTCGCCGACGCTGACCTCGAACGGGCTGCCGCCTCCGCGCCCTATGCCGTCTTCGACAACGCCGGTCAGGACTGCTGTGCCCGGTCGAGGATCCTGGTCGAGCGCAGCGCCTACGACCGGTTCATGGAGCTGCTCGAGCCGGCGGTCATGGGCGTCAAGGCTCTCGACCCGTCCGACGACGCGAGCGAGATGGGCCCGTTGATCAGCGCCAAGCAGCTCGAGCGGGTCTCCGCCTACGTGCCGGACGACGCGCCGGTCGCCTTCCGTGGCACGACACCGGACGGGCCCGGGTTCTGGTTCCCCGCAACGGTTCTCGCCCCCGTGGACCCCGGTGCGGCGGTCGCCGTCGAGGAGGTGTTCGGGCCGGTCGTCGCGGTCATCCCGTTCGAGGACGAGGCCGACGCGCTGCGCATCGCCAACGACAGCGACTACGGCCTGTCCGGGTCGATCTGGACCCGCGACGTCGGCCGGGCGCTGCGGGTCAGCCGCGGCCTCGAGTCCGGCAACCTGTCGGTCAACTCCCACTCGTCGGTGCGTTACTCCACCCCGTTCGGCGGCTTCAAGCAGTCCGGGCTGGGCCGCGAGCTGGGGCCCGATGCCCTCGACTCGTTCACCGACGTCAAGAACGTCTTCATCGCCACGGAGGTCTGAGTGACAGGCAGGTTGGACGGACGGGTCGCGGTCATCACCGGGGCGGCCAGCGGCATCGGTCTCGAGACCGCGCGCCGCTTCGCTGCCGAGGGGGCCAAGGTGGTCGTGGCCGACCTCGCCGATGGTCCCGGGCAGGCTGCCGCCGACGAGGTGGGCGGGATCTACGTGCACACCGACGTGACCGACGAGGACGGCGTACAGGCGATGTACGCGGCCGCCATCGAGCACTTCGGCCGGCTGGACATCTGCTTCAACAACGCCGGCATCTCGCCGCCCGACGACGACTCGATCCTCGAGACCGGGATCGACGCCTGGCGCAGGGTGCAGGAAGTCAACCTGACGAGCGTCTACCTGTGCTGCAAGTACGGCATCCCGCCCCTGCTCGAACGCGGGAAGGGCTCCATCATCAACACGGCCTCGTTCGTCGCCCTGATGGGAGCCGCGACCTCGCAGATCTCCTACACGGCAAGTAAAGGCGGCGTTCTGGCCATGACCAGGGAGCTTGGCGTGCAGTTCGCCCGCCAGGGCGTACGGGTCAATGCGCTGTGTCCCGGCCCGGTCAACACGCCCTTGCTGCAGGAGCTGTTCGCCAAGGACCCGGAACGGGCGGCCCGGCGGCTGATCCACCTGCCCATGGGGCGGTTCGCCGAACCACAGGAGATCGCGGCAGCGGTCGCGTTCCTGGCCAGCGACGACTCGTCGTACATCACGGCATCGCAGTTCCTGGTCGACGGCGGGCTGACCGGCGCCTACGTCACGCCCTTGTAGGGCCGGGCTCTGCTGGTCGCTCAGCGGCCGATGCCCACCAGTCCGCTGACCCGGCCACGGCCGTCCTGCCCGACGAGCGCGCCGCCGGGGCCGGCGCCGGTCAAGGTCCAGCGGTAGCCGCCGGCGGGGAGTCGCTTGCCTTTGCTGGCACGCCCGTTCCAGCGCACGCTGACCCAGCCGGTCGGAGCAGTTCCCTTGGTGCGGAAGACGACCTTGCCCTTGCCGTTGCGGATCGTGAACGCCCACGAGGTCAGCGGCCGGCTGGTGGCGAAGGACTCGACCAGCGGGTGAACCGATGTCACCGGCTTGGTACGGGGGCTGGGGTCACCACCGGAGGGGACCGCCCGCGGGCCGGTCGGGTCGAGCGCAGCCACCGGCACCAGGTGCTCGGCGTTGTCCTCCCCGATGTAGGCGAGGAACTCACCCGAGAGGGCGATCGGGGCGCTGGTGTGGCCGACGAGCTGGTCCGCGCCGGTGGCCAACGACAGCAGGTGCAGCCCCGTCGTTCCGTCGACGTAGGCAAGCAGCCCGTCGGTCAGCGCCTGCGCCGCTCCGGGGAGGTTGAGCCGGGTCGTCAGTCCGGTGCTGATCCGGAAGGCGGCGGCGTACGAGGTCACGCCCGCCACAGGCTGGGCGTCCCAGACGACCCAGTCGCCGGAGATGAGGAGGCTGGTGTAGTCGCGGACATCGGCCGGTGCCGGTCCGGGTCCGCGCAGCTGCCGGTCCGGCGTCCTCGGCAGGGCCAGGTCGCGCAGCCAGACCGAGCCGTCGTGCAGCGTGTACGCGAGCCAGTGACCGGACAGCGCGCTGGTGCCGGGCACCGCGGTGGCGTTGATCCCTGGTCGGCTCAGGTCGTACAGGGTGCTGTGCGCCTGGGTCGGCCCCTGCCCGGTGATGTCGACGCTGTCGGTGACCAGCAGGTGGCTGCCGCTCAGCACCACCGCATAGGTCGCGGTGGGCACCGGGATGACCAGCGGTTTGCCCCACAGGCCGGTCACCGTCAGGAGGACCTGCGCGCCCGACCACGTCTTCAGCACGGTCCAGCCCCCGTTGGTGGCGACCCGCTCAGCCGGTCCGGCGGCGAGCACCGGTCCCGCGGCGACCTGGCCGTTGAGCAGCGAGAGCCGTTGCGCATAGTTCTGGTCGGCTCTGAACACCTGCTGTCCCGGACTGAGCTGCAGCTCTTGCACCGGTCCGTAGCCGGTGGCCTGCAGCAGGCCGGCCGGCTGCGTCGCCCCGGCAGCCACGGCGTAGACGCCGTCGGCCGCGGTGCCCCCGCCGAAGGTCGCGGCGAAACCGTCGTTGCCCATGGCGACCACGGTGTTGAGGCCGACGCTCAGCGGTGCCACGACTGCGGTCTCCGGCGTCGCCGCCGGCTCGGCGGCGGTCAGCAGCTGCCCCTGCGCACCGGCATCGGAGGCGACCACCCAGGCACTCGCCGTGTCGGTGATGGCCAGCCCGATGGTCGAGGCCGACACTGTACGGGTCTCGGGCGCATCCGCCGGTGCGGTTCGGTGCACGCGGTTCAGGACCCCGTGGCTGACCCAGCCGATGTCCCGCGAGCTCATGGCGAAGACGGCGCGGTCTCCCATCGGCAGCATCGTCCAGGTGCCGCTGGCGAAGTCCAGGTAGCCAAGGGACGACGAGCCCGAGCTCGACGCCAGCGAGGTCAGCAGTCCCCGGTCATCTGCCACCGGTCGTCGGGGGTGCAGGCCGGCCTGCGGCAGGGGATAGGTGCGGGCGGGCGCGCCCGACAGCGCACGCAACGTCAGAGTGTCCGGTGTCGACGCGCCGCCGATGGTGGCGTCGAGCCAGCCGGTGCCGGTGCCGGTCAGCGTGGGGCGTGGCGGGTCGGCCTCCGGCTGGCTCGGGTTGCCGGCGTACTCCTCGAGCGTCTGCCGTTCCCCGGTGTGGATGCTGACGGAGGTCAGCCGCGACGGCAGGTCATAGCTGTAGCCCAGCAGCTGGTCGCCGACCACGGAGACGAGAGCCTGCAGCTGGACCGGCGCAACGGCGACCGATCCGGTCGGACGGAGCAGGACGCCGTCGTGTGCCGAGAAGTCCAGCCCGTGCTCGTAGGCGATGCCCTCGCTCGAGGCCATCAGCTTCAGCGGCGCGGTGATGTAGGCCTGGGCCTCCGGCGCGCCGAACGTCGACGGGATCACCAGCTCGCCGGGCGGCCCGGCCGTCGCGGTGCCGGGCACGGCGACGAGGAACGGGAGCAGCATCGTGGTGGCCAGCACCCGTGCGGCGGTGCTGCGGACGGTCGAGCACACCATCGAGCTCCCCTGGGTCGGCGGGTCCTGGGATCATGGCAGACCCCTGCCGCGCCCGGTGGGAGTTGCTCGGCGGGAGTTTGCGCTATCCCTTGCGGTCGCGGTAGATCCGCACCGACCCGGCGGCGGCGAGCGCCATCAGCGTCCGGCTGTAGACCCGGTAGGGAAGGCTCCGGTTGCGCAGCTCCCACGGCCACCACAGTGGCAGCCCGGGTCCGGTCGCAATGTCCCGTACGAAGTGCAGGCCGACACCGGCCGAGGCACTGGCGAGGCCGGCTCGGCGCCAGCGCAGGGCCCCGGCAAGTCCGGCGAGCGCCGCCACCGTGGACAGCGAGTGCGTGAACGGCCGGCCCTCGTCCACCGACACGTCGACGGGGAAGCCGACGTAGAGCGGCAGATGGTCCACGTCGATGAGCACCGATGACGCACACATGGTCGCCGTTGCCGCGGGGTGACGGCGCATCCGGCTGGGACCGGCGACCGCCAGCAGGACCAGGAGCGACGTGGCGAGGTGCGCGGGCTCGTCGCGGAGCCCGACCTCGAGGGTGCTCATCCCGCTCTGGTCGGCGCTGTCGAGGCCCCGTACCAGGGCCACCAGGAACCACGGTACGGCCGCTGCGGCCGCTTTCTTGATCACACCGGAAGTCTAGGGTCGGCGGCTGAACGCCGAGCTTTGCCAGTGGCTGCCCTGTTTGCCTGATCTGCTACATCTGCCCGATCCTACGAGTAAGTTTGGCTTAACAGGCGCGGCCGTGTCCTGCCCCACAGGGGCAGTGCGCGGGACAAGCGCCCCCTGTGGCGGCCCGACCCGGGCCAGCTCGACGACCGTCCCATGAGAAGAGCGCGAGCATGAAGTTCCCCGTCGACTGCCGGGTCGCAGCGCCTGTCGGTGCTGTGCTGGCCTCCTTCACGCTCGTCGTCGCGGGCGCAGCCCCCGCCACGGCTGCTCAGACGGCCGTGCCGTTGGGCACCGCCGCCGGATTTGCCGTCCTGGCCGGCGCCGGCATCACCAACACCGGGCCGACCACGATCTCCGGGGACCTGGGCACCTTCCCGACGACCTCGGAGACCGGGACCGCCTCGATCACCCTCAACGGCGTCAACCACGCCG
>JAWWOM010000162.1:0-5130 GCA_033851655.1 Frankiales bacterium | reverse complement strand
TGCCCCGCACCCGTACGACGGCCACGAGCAGCAGGACGACGGCGACCAGCCAGCCGATCCACGCGTCGTCGTGCGGTGCCAGGATGGCCGCCAGCACCAGGCCCAGTCCCATCCCGAGGTTGAGCGGCAACACCTGCAGGATTGCCCGGGCCGAGGACCCGACCGACGACCGGGCGAACTGCACCCCGTGCACCAGAACCACTGCCACATAAGCGATCGCGAACGGCCAGGCACCCGAGTGGTACGCGTCCGGCGTCGCGATCGCCATCACCAGGAAGCCGGCCATCGCGACCAGCATCGGCAGCCGGGTCTCGAGCGTGGTGGGCCCGACGTTGTTGGCCAGCCAGCAGTAGCCGTCGTACATCCACCAGGTCACCAGCAGGATCGCCAGCGCGGCCGGCACCCGATCGTCGCGTACGACGGCGGTCACCTGCGTGATCGTGTAGACGAAGACCAGGTCGAAGAACAGCTCGAGCGTAGTGACACCCTGCTCGGCGCCAGGCGCGGCCGCCGCCCGCAGTGATCGCATGGCCCCAGGCTAAGCGATCCTGCCGGTTACGGTACGCGACATCGTCGCTACACTGTGGCACCATTGCCGCTCAAGGTCCGCGCGTGCGGCCGGAACGAAGGGACCGACCGTGCGGTTTGCGACTGCCCCACGCCTGCTGGCCTGCACGGTGACCGCGGCGCTCGCGCTGGCCACCGCGGCGGCGCCGGCGGCCGGAGCTGCGCAGCTGCGCAGTATCGCGGACTCGCCCGCAGACGCCGGCTACGTCGCCCTGCACACCCGGCACTCCACCAGCTATGTCGTCAAGGCGCACGGCCAGGTCACGGTCACCCTCAAAGGGCTACCCGTCCAGGACGTCGTCGCCGCCACCGTCACCCTGACCGTCTCCGGCACCGGCTCCGGCTCGGTCACCCTGTGGCCTGCGGGCACCCCGCGGCCGGCTGCCACGCTGAGCTTCACGACGAGGGCGACCGCCTCCACGGTCGTCACCCCAGGGCCACAGCGGCTCCTCAACGGTTCGGCGCACCCGGTCAAGGTGGTCGTCACGGCCCAGGGCTACTACCCGTCCGCCGCGACCGCACTGGCCGGTGGCGCGCCGGGCTACTTCGTGCCCATCGCCGCTCGACGGGTGCTGCACGTCTCGCTCAAGCCGCACACCACGACCACGTACAAGACGTTGAAGGCTGCCCCCATTGACGCCGCCGACGCTGTCCTCACCCTCGCGGCCACCGCGACCAAGGCGGGCCAGCTCAAGGCCTTCGCCTTCCACAGCGTCCGCAAGGCCCACGTCGCGCTGCCCCTGACCGCCCGCGCGACCAGCCGGGGCCTCGTCCTCGTTCAGCCCAGCGGCTACCACAACGTCGGCCTGAGCAACGCCTCCGGCGGTACGACGACCGTCACCGCGAACGCCGTCGGCTACGTGATGCCCTTCGATGTCCCGTCGCAGGTGGAGTACGTGAACGCGACGGCCAGCCCGGGTGGGGCGCTCGTCACCTGGCAGCCGCCGCTGCACATCGGCGGCATGCCCATCACGTCGTACGTGGTCAGCGTCTTCCCGAACGGCGTGACCAAGCCGGCGGTCGGTCCCACGTACACCGTTCCGGGAACCGCTGGCAGCGCGTCGATCCCGCTGGCCGTCGGCCACGGCTACTGGTTCGGCGTCCTGGCGGTCACCGCCGTCGGCCAAGGCGGGACGATGACGACCAACATCCCGGTCATCCCGCAGCCGCTCCCGGTGCCCAGTCACGTCACGGCCACCACAGCCGGCGTCGGCCACGCGACCGTCTCCTGGACCCTCAGCCCGCCGAGCGGTACGCCGGTCACCTCGTACACGGTGACCCCCAGCCACGGTGCCGCGGTCACCGTGCCCGCGCCCGCCGCCACCACGACCCTCGCCCTGCCGAGCGGGCTCACCGCGACGTTCACCGTGACGGCGAACTACGCCCTGGGCTCGTCAATGCCGTCCGCCCCCAGCAGCCGGGTCACCATCCTCGGCGTCCCCGGGCCCGGCGTCACCACCCGGGTCAGCTCGGCCGTCGACCCCACCCAGCCGGCCGCCACGCAGCTGGCCGGTGACACCCCGGCAGTCTCGCGTGGAGGCCGGTACGTCGCGTTCAGCTCGACCGCTCCGCTCGTCGCCGGCGACACCAACGGCGCCCGCGACATCTTCGTACGGGACCTGGTGACCGGCGTGACCACGCGGGTGTCGGTGGCCAGCGACGGCAGCCAGGCGGACGGCGACAGCGATGCCCCCGTCATCTCCGACGACGGCCGCTACGTCGCGTTCGAGTCGTTCGCCGCGGACCTGGCTCCGGAGTCCTGGAACAACGGTCACCTGCACGTGTTCCGGCACGATCTCCAGACCGGCGTGACTGCGCTGGTGTCGGTGGACGTGGACGGCGCGCAGGCCGACGCCGGGGAGCCGTCGATCTCGGGCGACGGCAACCGGGTCGCCTTCGTCTCCGACTCAAGCCGCCTCGCGACGGACAACAACGGAGCCGTCGACGTCTTCGTCCGGGACATGGCCGCGGGCAGCACCGTCATCGCCTCGATGGGCAACGGAGGTGTCGCCAGCGATGGCCTCAGCGAGGCGCCGTCCATCTCGGAGGACGGCAACTCGGTCGCCTTTGCCTCGTACGCCGACACTCTGGTCACCGGCGTCACCAACGCCTGGGAGGAGATCTTCGTTCGCAACCTCCAGGCCGGAACCACCACCTGGGTCTCCCAGGCGGTCGGGGGCACCCGCCAGGACGCCGACTCCTACTGGCCGGCGGTGTCGGCGGACGGGCGCTACGTCGCCTTCGAGTCGGCCGCCGACAACCTCGTGCCGGGCGACACCAACGGGCTGATCGACGTCTTCGTCCGTGACACACACTCCGGGACCACCACCCGGGTCAGCGTCGCCTCCAACGGCGCACAGGCGGGCGGCGACGACCTGTTCGACCAGCTGGGGATCTCCGCGGACGGCCAGCGGGTGGCCTTCACGTTCCCGGAGGGCGGCCTGGTCGCCGGCGGCACCGACCAGCGGACCGGAGTGTTCATCCACGACATGGCAACGGGCGCGACGACCGAGGCGTCGGTGGCCAGCGACGGCAGCGCGACCGCGCACGGGGCCGACCTGGCCGCGATCTCCCCCGACGGCGGGTTCCTCGCCTTCGTCGGCACCTTCACGGGTCTGGACCAGGTCGACGGGCTGGCAGTGGCCGGGGTCTTCGAGCACGCCATCGGCTGAGTGGCCGAGGGGCGCGGGCCGGCACATCGGCCGGTGACGACGCTCAGGCGTGGACGTGCGAGCCGATCACCGCGTGCAGCAGCCCGGGGCAGGCGGCCTCGAGGTCGTCCTGGCGGATCGAGACCCGCCGGCTGGTGCCGACGAACTCGGTCCGCGTCACCCCGGCCTCACGCAGCACCCTGAGGTGGTGGGACACCGTCGACTTGCTGAGGTCGAGTCCGGACAGCGTGGTCAGGGCCCCGCAGTTCGACTCGCCCACCTCGTGCAGCGCCCGCAGCAGGGCCAGCCGGGCCGGGTCGGCCAGGGCGCCCAGCACCGTCGGCAAGGAGATCTCCTCGCGCGTCGGCTCGTGCCACTCCTCGTGCATGGCGCTCACTGTAATACGAGTTTGCACATTGTTCGATAGGTGTCGTACGATGCCTCTTGTTCGATCTATCTCGAACTTCTTGGAGGCACCGTGACCGACGTCCAGACCCTTCCCGCCCAGGCCGCGCCACCGCAGAGCCGGATCGAGGCGGTCGACTACCCCGGCCGCTGGCGCGCCCTTCCCGTGCTGCTGGTCGCGACCTTCATGGCGCTGTTCGACATCTTCGTGGTCAACGTCGCCGCCCCCTCCATCGGTTCCGAGCTGCACTCCGGGACGGCTGCACTCGAGCTTGTCGTCGGCGGCTACTCGTTCACCTACGCGGCCGGCCTGGTCACCGGGGGACGCCTCGGCGACCTGTACGGGCACCGCAAGCTCTTCGTCGCCGGCATGACCGCCTTCGCGCTGGCCTCGCTGCTCTGCGGGCTCGCGAGCACGCCGGCCCAGCTGGTCATCGCCCGGCTGCTGCAGGGCGCGACCGCCGCCTTGATGGTCCCGCAGGTGCTGGCCGTGATCACCGCCGTCTTCCCGGTGGAGGAGCGGGCCAAGGCGCTGTCCTGGTTCGGCCTCACGGTCGGCGTCGGCAGCGTCTCCGGCCAGATCCTGGGTGGCCTGCTGCTGGACTGGAACATCCTCGGCCTCGGCTGGCGCGCGATCTTCCTGGTCAACGTCCCGATCGGGCTGGTCGCCGCAGTCCTCGCCTGGCGCGTCCTGCCGGTGACCCGCGGCGCCGTCGCGTACCGGATCGACCTGGTCGGCGTCGTCGGCACCTCCCTGACCATCGGCCTCGCCCTGGTGCCGCTGGTCCTCGGCCACAGTGAGCACTGGCCGGTCTGGGGCTGGGTGCTCCTCGCCGCCTCCGTGCCCACCGGCTGGGCCACCCTGCGGCACCAGCAGCACCTGGCCCGTACCGGCGGCCACCCGCTGCTCGACCTGACCCTGTTCAAGCACCGCGCGTTCGCCTCGGGGCTGGCCGTCAACGTGTCCTTCTTCGCCGGCTTCTCCGGCTTCATGCTCGCCATGACGCTGGCCCTGCAGACCGGCCTCGGCCTCAGCCCGCTGCACGCCGGCCTGACCTTCGCCCCGCTGGGCGTGGCCTTCGGTGTCGCGGCGCTGCTCAGCAAGAGCCTGGTCGGCCGGTTCGGCAGCCTGGTGGTGACCCTCGGCACCGCGATCAGCGTCATCGGCCTCAGCTGCCTGCTGGTGTCGTTGTTCGTGAGCGGCAGCAGCTTCACCGCCGGTGAGACCCTGCCGGCGATGATCCTGGTCGGCATCGGCAATGGGCTCACCATCACCACCGTCATCGGGGTGGTGCTCTCCGGCGTCGCCCCTGCCCGCGGCGGTGTGGCCGCCGGGATGCTGGTCACCGCCCAGCAGTTCTCCGGCGCGATCGGCGTCGCCGGCCTCGGCACCCTGTTCTTCGGAGTGCTCGGCACGTCCGCCACCCGGGTCGGCTTCGACCACGCCCTCGAGTGGGCGGTCGCCGGTGACCTGGTGCTTGCCATCACCGCGTTCGGCCTCTCGGCG
>JAWWOM010000057.1:0-17841 GCA_033851655.1 Frankiales bacterium | reverse complement strand
ACCACCTTGGGCTCGATGATCCGCTGGCTGGCGTCACCATCGGCGTTGAGGTAGCCGATCCACATCGCCCTGCCGGTACGGGCGGCGTCGGTGAGCAAGGCGACCGTGTCGGCTGCGCTGGACGGGGTCCGGATCCGGTGCGCGGCAGCAACACTGGCCCGGTCTCCGGCCCGCAGGGCGACCACCGCCGCCTGCACCAGGTCGGCGCGCGGGGCACCCAGGTCGGCGAGCCGAGGCGGTCGCGGCCGTGGCGTCGTCCGGCGGATGTCGGGCCGGCGGACGACCACGTCGCCGTCCGCGGACTCGGCGACGGGTGCATGTCCCAGCGATCGCAGCACCTCGAGCACCCGGTCGACCGGAGCGCGGGCCGCGAGGACGGTCGGCGCGAGCAGGCGCAGCCCGAGCGGCACGGTCTTGCGCGAGGCCAGGATCTCGGCCAGGACGGCGGGGTCGTCGCTGCGGATGTAGGCGCCGGCGGTGCCCACCCTGATCCGGCCGTGCCGACGCGCGACGTCGTCGACGAGGTAGGACAACCCTTGCGGGACCGGCGTTCTGGAGTGCTGGGCGAACAGCGCGTGCAGCTCGGAGGACGTCCTGCCCGCGTCCAGGCCCCGGCGTACGGAGGACTCGGTGAACCGGTAGACCGTCGCACCACCCTTGGACTCGACGTCCGCAACCAGGGACAGCTCATGGGCGAGCTCGGTGACCAGCGGGCCAGGGGCGATCGCGGTGAGGTCCGCCTGGAGCAGCACGTGGTCGACCGGCTCCGGCAGCAGCGGCTCGAGAGCCGATGAGGCGGCTGCGGGGTCCCCGGCCAGCAGGGCGCGGCCGGCCACGGACAGGGCACCGGCGCCGGTGACCCCGAGCGCCGCTGCCTCGGCGAGGGCCCACGTCACCTGCTCGGCGCTGCGGGCGGGGGCCCGCCGCGGCACCAGCCAGGTGACCAGCGCAACGACCGACTCTGCCGTGGCAGCAGCACCTTTGGGCAGCTCGGCGAGGCAGGACAAGGCCGCGCGGCGCAGGTCCGGGGCGGCTGACCGTTCGATGTCGGCTGAGAGCACGGACAGGGTGCGGTCCCGGTCGTCCTTGACACCGACCAGGCCGGGCAGCCGGGTGGTCGCCAGCCAGGACTCGGCAAGAGCTGCCCACTGCCGCTCCGGTGGCAACCGCCGCCAGGTGTCGTAGGCGGGAGTCGGCAACCAGACCGGCTCGAGATCCGTGCTGGCAGCGAGAAGCCCTGCGGCATAGGCACTCTCGAGGTAGGTTGCGGTCACCGGCTCCTCGAGGTCGAGGTCACGGGACCAGCGGCGCAGCTCGCGGACGCCGAGGCCGCCGGCTTTGAGCACCGGCGGCGGGTCGACACTCCACGCATCGAGCAGGTCGACGACTGCCCGTACGGCGGAGAACGCCTGCCCTGCAGCAGTTCTGTCCACCTGGGCGACGTTGCCGGAGCGGGTCGTGACCCGCTCGAGCATCGGCCGTTCGAGGGCTGCCGGCGGGAAGAGCCTGCCGCCGCGCAAGGCAAGCCCGACCTCGCGGGGCAGCACGACCGTCTCCGAGTCGACCGCCACGAGCAGGCCGTAGGCCAGCAGACGGCGTACCGGAGTCTCGGCGTCGTCGGGGCGGACGGCGCGCAGGGCATCTGGCACGGCCCCGACGGGGGACCAGCTCAACGCGTCGAGCACCGGCCGGGTGACCTCGCCGGCCCGCTCGACCAGGGCCAGGACGTTGGCGGGGTCGGCCATCAGCTCGGCGATCGTGCTCGCCCCGGTCGCCACGTCGGTGCCCAACGGCAGCCCCAACGCCTCGAGCAGCACGGAGACCCGGGCGTGCGGATAGCGGTCGAGCACCGAGGCGATCGGCGGACCCAGCCCGGCGGGGTGGGTGGTGACCTGGCGAACGGTCGCCACCACCCGAAGCGCGTCGTTGTCGCCCCACACCAGGGCGAGCGTGCGCAGCGTGTTCAGCGCCGTGCGCAGCGTGGAGACGGCCAGCTCACCGGCGAGGGAGGCCTGCAGCGCGGCGAACGGGGCCGGCTCCGGCAGCAGGCACAGCGCCTCCAGGACACCGTGCTCCGCGCGGTCGAGCAGGTCCAGCGCCCGCAGCACCGAGGATCGGGTGGTGGCGCGGGCGGCCAGCATCCCGACGTCCGGCGGCACCGGGCTGACCAGGTCCGGCCGTGTCGCGAGCAGCGCCGCGAGGTCGTCGTCCGTCCGCTCACGGAGCCACTCGGCGACGCTGCGTACGGGCGGCCCAGGGCTCATCCGGTTAACGGTAGTGCGCCGGCCGGCCCAGCCCAACCCCACAGCCCGCAGGTACCCTCGACGGGTGTTCACTGTGGGATTCGACCTCGACATGACGCTCATCGACTCGCGGCCCGGGGTCAAGGCAGCGATGGACGGCCTCTCCGAACGGATGGGCGTTCACATCGACACCGACCTTGTCATCACCCGGCTCGGACCGCCGCTCGAGCGTGAGCTCGCGCGCTGGTTCCCGTCCTGGGAGATCGAGGCGGCAGCCGCCCTCTACCGCGAGCTCTACGGCACGACCTGCCTGACCGGAACGACCGCGATGCCGGGCGCCCACGCGGCGTTCGAGGCCGTACGGGCGGCCGGCGGCAAGGTGATCGTGGTCACGGCCAAGAGCACCCCGCTCGCCAAGCTCTGCCTCGACACCGTCGGCCTGCACCCCGACGCCATCGAGGGCTGGCTGTTCAGCGCCGGCAAGGGTGAGGCGCTGCTCGAGCACGGCGCGTCGATCTACGTCGGCGACCACATCGGCGACATCGAGGGCGCCAAGTTCGCCAACGCGCTGCCGGTCGCCGTCGCCACCGGCCCGATCGCCGCCGACGTCCTCGCGGACGCGGGCGCCTCCGTCGTGCTGAGCTCGCTGGAGGAGTTCGGGCCGTGGCTCGAGCACCATCTGGACAACCGCGCTCGCGTGGCAGAGCTCGAGGCGCGGCTGCGTGACCTGGGCAGCGTCGCCGTGGCCTTCAGCGGCGGTGCGGACTCGGCGTTCCTGCTGGCCGCCGCCGTACGGGCCCTCGGGTCCGAGCAGGTCGTCGCGGTGACGGCCGTCTCGCCGTCGCTGGCCGACGGTGAGCTGGACCAGGCAGCAGCGTTCGCCCGCGACCTCGGGGTCCGGCACGAGACGGTCACGACGGACGAGCTCGCCCGCGATGGCTACCGGGCCAACCAGGGCGACCGCTGCTATCACTGCAAGTCCGAGCTCCTGGACACGTTGCTGCCGGTCGCGCGCGGCCACGGGATGGCGCATGTGCTGACCGGCACCAATGCCGACGACGTGGCCGGCGGATTCCGGCCGGGCATCACCGCCGCCGCCGAGCGCGGGGCGCTCACCCCGCTCGCCGACGCGGGCCTGACCAAGCGCGCGATCCGTACCGTGTCCAAGCAGTGGGGACTCGCCACCTGGGCCAAGCCGGCGGCAGCGTGCCTGTCCAGCCGGGTTGCGTACGGGATCGAGATCACGCCGGCCCGCCTGGCGCGGGTGGACCGCGCCGAGTCTGCTCTGCGTTCCGCGCTCGCCGGCGCCGGCATCCCCGTACAGAACCTCCGGGTACGCGACCTGGGTGACGTCGCCCGGGTCGAGATCGACGCCCAGTTCGTTCCCGAGGTCACCGGCGACCTGCTGGCGGCGGTCGAGGGTTTCAGCACCGTTGAGCTCGACCCCGTTGGCTTCCGTTCCGGGTCGATGAACGAGCTGCTCGCCGACCCGGAGCGCTACCGGTAGCTGGGCTACTTCGGCGGGAGGGTCACCGCGTGCTCGACGGGGATGAGGCCGGCGGCCCGGATCGCCGTACGGGCCGCGTCTGCCTGTCCGTCCCGGGCGACCACGTCGTAGCGGGTGGCGACGAGCGCCTGGGTCGAGGCGAAGTCGCGGGTGCCGCGCCACGCCGAGTGCCCCAGGTAGCCCAGCGCCGCTCCCCAGATCGCGCCGACGACGAGACCGTAGACGATCAGGCCGAACCAGTTGCCGCTGCTGAAGATGCCCAGGAACAGGCCGATGAACAGCCCGAACCAGGCACCGCTGGCGGCCCCGGCCATGGCGGCACTGCCGTTGGTGAGACGGCCGGTGACCCGCTCGATCAGCCGCAGGTCCGAGCCGACGATGTCGAGGTGCTCGACCGGGAAGCCGTCGTCGGAGAGCCGGTCGACGACGGTCTGCGCCTCGGCATAGGTCGGACAGCTCGCGACGGTGTTCCAGGCAGCGCTGATGGGGTCGGCCTTGATCGCGGTCTGGGGGGTGCCGAGCGGCATCCGCCGGGCGGCCATCATCGGCCCGACCTGCCGCGGTTGAAGGCGCCGAACAGAGCGGTCAGGACGAACAGGATGATGGCGACGACGGCGAGCCAGAGCAGTGCCTTGACGATGAAGCCGATGACGATCAGGACGACCCAGATCACCAGCAGGATGAGCAGAAACTGCAACATCGGAGATCCTTTCGCGTGCACGTGGGGCCAAGCGACCTTGATCAGCATCTACCCGGAGCCGCGGCCTTCACGCGCCGGGTGACCGGGTCGCTGCCGGCGCTCAGCCCAGGTAGGGCTCCAGGAACTCGTTGCGGAAGACACCGTTCGGGTCGAACTCGGCCTGTAGCTGCTGGAAGTCCGCAAAGTGCGGATAGAGCGCACGCACGCGCTCGGGGGCCAGGGTGAAGACCTTGCCCCAGTGCGGCCGGGCACCGTACGGGGCCAGGGCGGCCTCCATCGCCGTGAGCACCGGCAGCACCGCTGGGGTGTCGTTGAGCCAGGTGAAGTGCAGGGCCACCGAGTCGCGCTGGTAGGCCGGGCTCAGCCACAGCTCGTCGGCGGCGACGGTGCGGATCTCGCCGATCATCAGCGCGGGCGCGATCCGGTCACTGAGCGGCTCGAGGGCGGCGATGGCCTCGACCGCCACGTCGCGGGCGACGAAGTACTCGCTCTGCAGCTCGTCGCCGTTGCTGGGCGTGAACTCCATCCGGAAGTGCGGCAGCCGCTCGTTCCACGGGCCCCGTACACCGAGCTGCTGGGTGGCTTCGTCGCCGGGCAGCGACGGGATCGGGTGCATCGCCCGGGTGGCGGGCACCGCGCCGTGCCAGTCCTGCCCGGGCGCTGCTCCGTCCCTGTCGACCCGGCGCTTGAGCCACGCCATGTCGACCAGGTCACCGCCCTGCCAGCCGGTGAACAGGCTGACGCTGTAGGCGCTCGCCATGATCGCCTCGAAGCTCCGGTGCAGCTCCGTCCTCGGCAGGTCGACGTAGACCGTCTGGTCGACCTCGTACGAGGGTTCGAGGTCGAGGGTCAGGTGGGTGATGATCCCCAGCGCGCCCAGTGAGATCACCGCGCCGGGAAAGCCGGGGTCGCCGCGTCGGAGGATGGCGATGGACCCGTCGGCGGTGACCAGCTCGACACTGTTGACGGCCGTGGACAGCGAGCCGTTGCCGACGCCGGAGCCGTGCGTGCCGGTCGAGACGGCGCCGGCCACCGAGATGTGCGGCAGCGAGCCGAGGTTGTGCAGCGCCAGCCCGTTGGCCTGGAGAGCCTGCGCGACCATGCCGTACTTCATCCCGCCCGAGACCCGGGCGCTGCGCTTGTCCCCGGCGATCTCGACCGTCGCCGGCAGGTCGGCGACCGAGACCAGATCGCCTGTTGTGTCGGCAATCCGGTTGAACGAGTGCCCTGACCCCAATGCCCGCACGTGGTCGCTCGACGCGACGATCGTCTGCAGCTCCTCGACCGTACGGGGCCGGTGCAGCTGTCGCGCTCCGAACGTGATGTTGCCTGCCCAGTTGGCGGCCTGCGGGGTCACGTGGCGCCCTTCGTCGGCTTGAGGAACGCCTCGACCTCGGCGGCCTCGGCTGCGAGCGCGCTGGTCACGCTCACTGACAGCGTACGGAAGGGGGTCAGGGTCACCTTGCCGGCGGCGTAGCCCCAGGAGCCCACCGCGACACCGTCGACGAGGGCGAACGGCTTGAAGATGCCGTTGTTGGTGACCAGCGTCTGGTCGCCGTCGAGGATCGCCGTGCGGGACGTCCAGCCCAGCAGCACCGGCTCGAACGCTCCCAGCAGCCGCGGCGGCGGCAGCTCGTCAACCGGCCTGGCGCCCCTCGCCTCGAGCAGCCCGTCCGGTCGCTCGACGCCGGCGCCGGTCAGCGCCTTGCGGGCGTCGCCGAGGGTCACGCCCGCCCAGCGTGCAAGGTCGCGCGCATCTGCCGGGCCGTGACCGATCAGGTAGCGCCGCCCGAGCTCACGAAGCGCCGCGTCCCTGTCCGGCTTCGGTGGCGTGCCGAGCCAGTCCCGTACGAGGACGAACGCGTGCTCGTTGCCGACCATGGGCCCGCGCACGATCAGGCCCTCGAGGGATGCCCGGTAGACCTGGTGGATGAAGGCCTGCCCTTCCACCCTGATGCCTGCGGCCGCTATCGCCTCCCGCAGCTGCGCGCGCGTCTTCGGGCCGTCGGACACCAGCTTCTCGATGATGGCGACACCCCGGTCTGCGTCGTCCGGCGGGACACCCTCCTGCATCAACCGGCGCGAGCTGCCGGTCAGCAGCGGCGGCGTGGTCAGCTGCTGCAGCATCCAGTAGTCCTCGGTCCGGACCAGGTGCAGGGTCCCGCGGTTGAGCGTCGTGATGACCAGGCAGCGCTCGTCGAGGGCCCGGTCGACGTCGGAGCTGTGCACCCCGCGGGAGCGGGCACGGACGGCCAACCGGGCGCCCCGCGGATCCTGCGCCTGGATCGCCAGCAGCCGCTCGGCTACCTGGCCGGTCGAGGTCGCCGGAGGGCCGGTGAGCAGCTGCGCGGCGAAACGTTCGGCTGCGATGGACACGCGGTCATCGTGTCATGGCCGTACGACGGTCAGGAGCCGTCGGCCGTGCCGGCCAGGCTGTCGTACGCGGCCTGGGCCGCCGCCAGGTCGTCCGTCGCGTCGGAGATGTCCTGGTCGACGACCCCGAGGTCGCTGAGGGCAGTGGCCGCCGCGGCTTTGAGGGCAGCGGTGCTCGCGGCGGCGTCCAGGTCCAGGACGTCGCCGACGGTCGCCGACTCGTCGGCCTGCGCCGACTCGAGGTCCGCGGAGACGGCCGCGAGGGCGTCGGTGACCTCCGTGGTGTCGGCGCCGGCGGCGGCCACGGTGGTGGCCTGGTCCGACAACGTCGCAGCGTCGTCGCCGATCTGGCTGCCGGCCGCCAGGTGCGCCTCGGCGGCGGTGCTGACGGCCAGCTGGAGGGAGGCGACGCTGAGGGTCCGTTGGGCGGAGGACACTGCCGCGAGGACGGCTTTCCTGGTCTTGGCCCTGCTCACCGCGACCCGGTCGTCGCGCAGCGCCACACCTTCGAGCACGCCGGCGGCGTGCAGGGCGAACAACTCATCGGGGCTGAGCGCGGCGGTGGACGCGCCGGGGTGCAGCACGACGCTGAGCCGCTTGCCGTACGCCGTGATGTCGGTCAGGGCCTTCGTGCGTACCGACGCGAGCGGGTCCTTGACCGGCTTGACCTTGCTGGTGGCCGCCAGCGCCGGGGCGGCACCACCGAGGCACAGCACGAGCGCGGTGAAGGCGGCCGCACCGGTGATCATCCGGCCATGCCGAGCAGTGCTGCGTCGCACGGTGCCTCCAGTGCAGGGAAGGTTCTCCCTGCGTTATCGGCAGCCCTGGCCGCTTCTTGCGACCTCCGCCGGGTTGACACCCGAATGGGTCAACGGCGGCGGTGCGGGATTACGGCTCGACGGGCGGGATAGCCTACGGAGGCCCGCTGTCCCCTTACTTCACGATCGAGGTCCGCTGTGCCCACCGGCAAGGTCAAGTGGTACGACCCGGCGAAGGGTTTCGGCTTCCTGTCCCAGGACGGGGGCGATGACGTGTACGTCCACAAGTCGGTGCTGCCGGCCGGGGTGGACGAGGTCAAGCCGGGCCAGCGGGTGGAGTTCGGCATCGCGCAGGGCAAGCGCGGCGAGCAGGCGCTGTCCGTCCGCATTCTCGACCCGCTCCCGTCGGTGGTCCGGGCCACCGCCGCCGCCAACCGCCGTGAGCCGGATGAGCTGCACGGGATGATCGAGGACATGGTCAAGGTGCTGGACACCGCGATCCAGGGCGACCTGCGCAAGGGCCGCTACCCCGACCGCAAGGTGGCCCGCAAGATCGCCGAGATCATGCGCTCGATCGCTGCCGAGCTCGAGGCCTGAGCCCTCCCCCTGAGTTGCCTTCCTACCGACTTTGCGTTGCCCGCTGCGGGCGGGCAGCTCAGAGCCTGTGAGCGACTAGTCACCCGGAGCGGGTTCCTCCGTGGAGGCTCTGCGCTGCCCGCTGTGAGCGGGCAGCGCAGAGTCGTCGGGTACGGGTGCCGTCAGGGGTCGGCGATCAGCGCAGCACCGAGCGGTCGATGGCCGGTACGAGGCCAGCGTGCGCGGCGCGGGAGAGCAGGCCGTCGATGGCGGCGTAGCCGTCCACGCCCAGGTCTCGGGTGAACTCGTTGACGTAGAGCGCGATGTGCCGTTGCTGCACCTCGGGATCCATCTCCGCTGCGTGTTCCGCGACGTAGGCCGCCGAGGCCGCCGGGTTGGCCCAGGCGTGCTCGACCGAGGCCTGGATCGTCTTGGTCAGCCCGGCCGTGTCCAGTGACCGCCTGGCCAGGATCGCGCCGAGCGGGATCGGCAGGCCCGTGTCGGACTCCCACCAGTCGCCGAGGTCGACGATCGAGGTGAGCCCGTACGAACCGTAGGTGAAGCGCGCCTCGTGGATGACCAGGCCGGCGTCGACCAGCCCGTCCCGAACGGCCGGCATGATCTCGGCGAACGGCATCACCACAACCTCGAGGTCGCCGACCCTGTGGTCGGCAGCCCAGAGCCGGAACAGCAGGTAGGCGGTGGTGCGCTCGCCGGGCACGGCGACGGTGCCGCCGCGCAGGTCGGTGCGGCCGGCCGTGAGCAGCAACGGCCCGCAGCCCCGGCCCAGCGCGCCACCGGCGGGCAGCAGCGCGTAGTTCTCGAGCAGCCACGGCAGAGCCCCGTACGACACCTTGAGGACGTCCCGCTCGCCCCGCTGGGCCATGCCGTTGGTGACGTCGACGTCGTGGTAGGTCACGTCGACCGCTGGTCCGTCGACCAGCCCATGCGCCCAGGCGTGGAAGACGAAGGTGTCGTTGGGGCACGGAGAGTAGGTCAGGCTCAGGGTCACGGCAGCGGCTCCTCGAACAGGGTCCTGGCAGCAGCGGACAACGCGCCGAGCGCTCCGGCTATGTCCCACGAGGCCCGGTCGCGGCGGCCGACCCGGTTGCTGATCGTCCGGATCTCGTACGGGACCACGGGGTAGGCCCGCGCGGTCGACCACACGCCCCAGCCCTCCATGCCCTCGGCGACCGGGGACCAGCGGGCGGCGAGCTCGACGGCCCGCGCGTCGGTGCCGGTGACGGTCGAGACGGTGAGGATCCGACCGGTCACCGCGCCCAGCCGCGCGGCCACCGCGGGCCAGGCACTTCCAGCCGCGATGCCGGTGTCGGCCAGGCCCATCTCGCCGAACGTCTGAAACCCGTCCGGGCTGTCGGCGCCGAGCTGGCAGGCGACCACGTCCGTCGCGACGACCACGTCGCCGGCCGTTGCCCTGCCGTCGAAGCCACCGGCGATCCCCATCGAGATCACGGTGTCGTACGTGCAGAGGGTGAGCGCGGTCGCCGTCGCGGCAGCGGACGCCGCCATGCCCATGCCGCCCGCGAGGACCGTGACCTCCCCGGCGCCGGTCTGCGCGACCGAGGCCGTGTACGGGCCGACCGTCCGCAGCTCGGCGGTCAGCTCGCGGGTGACCGCGTCGCGTTCGGCGTCGACGGCGGTGACGACCAGGATCACGTGGGGTCGCCGAGCGGCGGGCCGGTGTGCCGGTTGCGCTCGTGCTGGTCGTCGGGCATGTCCATCGCCCTGGCCAGCCGGCTGGCCCGCGCGGCGTGCCGTCGGCGGCGGTCCCGGAGCATGACGAAGAACGTCACGGCCAACCAGGCGGCGGCAAGCGCGAACCCCCATGTCCCGCCCAGCGGCAGGGAGATGCCCACCGCGCCGCCGGCGACCCAACCCAGCTGGTTGACCGTCTCCGACCGGGCGAACGTCGATGTGCGGATCACCTCGGGGACGTCGCGTTGGATGACGGCGTCCAACGCCAGCTTGCCGAGGGAGGCGGTCAAGCTGCCGATCAGCGCGATCCCGAGTGCCGACCAGAGCCCGAAAAGGGCTGCCGTGAGGGCGGAGGCGACCGTGCTGACGACCAGGCAGAGGGCGAGCAGGGTCTCCGGCGCCGCTGTCGAGAGCCTGCTGCCGAAGGCAGTGCCCAGGATGCCGCCGGCGGCTGCGGCCACGACCAGGGCGCTCAGCGCGAAGCCCTCGCTCAGGGTGCCCAGGTGGTGCGTGCGGATCAGGAATGCGAGGTAGAGGGTCAGGAACCCGGCCAGTGCCCGCAGCGCTGCCTGGGCCCGCATCGCGTTGACCACACTCGGCAGCGCCTTGCCGATCCGCGGCACCAGCGCCTTCCAGCCGGCCAGCGTGGTCGGCCGGGTCAGCCTGGACAGGCTCATCTCCCCCTCGGCCGAGTCGACGGCCTTGGGCAGCCGGTAGGCGAGGAGGGCGCCGAACAGGTAGACGAGGACCGCCAGCCGCAGCGCCCAGCCGGCGCCGAGGTAGTGCGCCACCCCGGCTCCGATCGGCGCGGCGACCGCCGCCGTGACCAGACCGGACATGGTCAGCCGCGAGTTGGCGCTGACCAGGGTCAACCCCGGCGGCAGCAGCCGCGGCACGGCCGAGCTGCGCGAGACCCCGTACCCCTTGGACATGATCAGGACGCCCAGCGCCGCCGGATACAGCGTCAACGAGTTGTGCCCCAGCGAGTGGCTGCTGACGTAGGCGAACCAGGCCCGGGCGACCAGCGTGACGGCGAGCGCCAACCGTCGGCCGTGGGCGAAGTGATCGAGGATCGGTCCCAGCACCGGCGCCACCACCGCGAACGGGGCGAGCGTGAAGATGAGGTAGAGCGCCACCTTGCTCTTGGCGGCATGCGGGTCGGGGGTGAGGAACAGCGAGCCGGCGAGGGCAACCGTGAACAGGGCGTCGCCGGCGCTGGCGACGCCGTGCAGCTCGACCAGGTGGCCGAGCCCTGACGCGCCGGCTCCCTTGGCGTGGGTGGCCTGCCGGACGCGGGACCAGCCGCCGCGGGTGAGGGACCCGGTGCGGACGAGCGTGCGACCCGCGACCTCCGCTGCCTTCGCCATCACCCTCCGTCCCTGTCCTGGTGTCCGTGTGGCACACCGCCGGCCGACGGTGCCCTACCCCAGTGTGATCGGTTGCCCAGTCGTTCGGACAAGAGAACCCGGAGATCCTGAGATAGGGCAGACTGGTGGGGTGACCACCGCCACCCGGCCCGCCGCCCGTCAGTCTGCCGCTCCGGACGCTGTCTGCGCGGAGGCAGTTGATCTTGCGCGCGCCGCCGCCGTCGAGCTCGGTGGCCCCGACGTCGGGGACCACCTGGTCGCGATCGCCGAGGACGAGCGGCTGGTCACCCATCAGTTCGCCTGCACCAATGCCGGCTACCGCGGGTGGGTCTGGTCGGTCACCGTCGCGCGGGCCCCGCGTACCAAGGTCGTCACCGTCGACGAGGTCGTGCTGCTGCCCACCGACGACGCGATTCTCTCGCCCGTGTGGCTGCCCTGGGACCAGCGGCTGCGCCCCGGCGACCTGGGTGTCGGCGACCTCATGCCGACCCGGGCGGACGACCCGCGGCTGGTGCCCGCCTACGCCGCCGGGGACGACGACGTGGACTTCTCGACGCCGGCGGACTCCGCCTCGCCCGCAGCGGTGGGGCTCGAGCTCGGCCTCGGCCGGGCTCGCGTGCTGTCGCTGTACGGCCGCCTGGAGGCCGCCGACCGTTGGTACTCCGGCGATGCCGGTCCGGAGTCGCCGATGGCGAAGGCTGCCCCCGGCGCCTGCGGGACCTGCGGCTTCTACCTGCAGCTGTCCGGCTCGCTGCGCCTCGCTTTCGGTGTCTGCGCCAACGCGGTGACCCCTGACGACGGCCGCGTGGTCTCCGCCGACCACGGTTGCGGTGCCCACTCCGAGAACGAGGAGACGCCGCCGCTGCTGCCGGAGCCGCCCCCGGTGCTGCTCGACACCGTCGGCTTCGACATCCTCGAGGTCCTGCCAGAGCCCGCCGAGGCCGACCTCCCGGGGACCGTCGACCCGGCATGAGCCCGGCGGTCGACCCGTTCGCAACGCAGGCCCTGCGCGAGCGGGTCGTCGCCGGTTGGGCCGCGTCGGTCGCCCGGTTCCGCGAGGACGCCAACGCCGAAGACGACTACGCCATCGGCGGCTACCACGACCGCCTCGTCGTCGAGCTGGCGCAGAACGCAGCCGACGCCGCCGTACGGGCCGGGGTTCCCGGGTCCCTGCTGCTGCGGTTGCGGGACGGGGTGCTGACGGCGGCCAACACCGGTGCGCCGCTGGACGCTGCCGGCGTCGAGGCGCTCTCGACGTTGCGGGCGTCTGCCAAGCGGGACGGCGACGAGCTGGTCGGCCGGTTCGGGGTCGGCTTTGCGGCGGTGCTGGCGTTGTCGGACGAGCCGGCGGTGCTGTCGACGACCGGGAGCGTCGGCTGGTCCAAGGCCGCGACGACCGCTGTGCTGCCGGCCAACCTGGCCGCCGAGGTAGCGCTGCGCCAAGGCTCGGTGCCGGTGCTCAGGTTGCCGTTCCCCGTGGACGGCTCACCGGATGCCGGCTTCGACACCGAGGTGCGGTTGCCGCTGCGGGACGCCGAGGCGCGCGACAAGGCGGTCCGGATGCTGGCCGGTGTCGACCCGACCCTGTTGTTGACTCTGCCTGCCCTGCAACGGATCGAGGTCGACCTCGAGGGCGTGCAGCGGATCCTCGCCGCCGAGCCCGGGCCGGACGGGCTGACCGTCGTGGTCGACGACGGGGCAACGACGCGCTGGCGGGTGGTCCGGCGGTCAGGCGGCCTTGCGCCGGAGCTGCTCGCCGACCGCCCGGTCGAGGAGCGCTCCCGTACCAGCTGGCGGGTGCTCTGGGCGGTGCGCGTCGACGCCGCCGGGGCCCTGCAGCCACTGCCGGTACGGGTCCCCGCGGCCGTGCGGGCTCCGACCGTCACCGACGAAGGTCTCGGCCTGCCGGCACTGCTGTCGGCGACCTTGCCGCTGGACACGACCCGGCGGCACATCGCCGCCGGGCCGTTGCGCGACGCGGTGCTCAGCCACGCCGCTGCCGCCTTCGCCGACCTGCTCCGCGAGCTGCCGACCGGCCCCGGCGTGCTCGCCCTGGTGCCGATCGGGCTGCCGCTCGGAGCGGTCGACGGGGTGCTGCGGCACCGGCTGGCCGACGTGCTGCCGGAGACGCCGTTCCTGCCGGCCGCCGCCGACCCCTCCCTGCGGTTGCGGCCCCGGGACGCAGTGGTGCTCGACCTCGCCGGCGAGGCGTTGGTCGACGTGCTCGCCGAGGTCGTGCCCGGGCTGCTGCCGGCGGCCTGGTCCGGCCGGTCCTCGTCGGCGGCGCTCGAGACGCTGGGGGTGCGCAGGCTGCGGCTCTCCGACGTCGTCGATGCCCTCAGCGGTCTGCGCCGGGAGCCGTCATGGTGGCGCGGGCTGTACGCCGCCCTCGCCGAGGCCGTACCCGCCGGTCGTGACCGGGCCGACCTGGGGGCGCTTCCGGTGCCGCTGGCCGACGGGCGCCTGGTGACCGGGGCCCGGGGGCTGGTGCTGCCCGGTGCTGAGCCCCTCCCGGAGGGTCTGCAGCTGCTCGGGGTCCGCGTCGTCGATGCCGGTGCCGCGCATCCATTGCTCTTGGCGCTGGGCGCGGTTCCGGCATCGCCGCGCGACCTGCTCGACGACGAGCGGTTGCGCTCCGCCGTCGAGGACTCGCTGGACTCCGACGAGCCGGACGAGCTGGCGGCGGTGGTCCTGTCGCTCGTCGCCGCCGGCCACGTCCTGCCCGGCGAGCTGCCGTGGCTCGGCCAGCTGGCGTTGACCGACGACGAAGGCGAGCTGGTGCCGGCCGAGGAGCTCCTGCTGCCCGGAGGCGCCTGGGCGGCGATGGTTGCCGGGGACTCGCCTTTCGGCACGGTCGGACCGTCGCTGGTCGATCGTTGGGGTGCGGGGACCCTCACCGCAGCCGGCGTGCTCGACGGCTTCGCCACCGTCGAGGACACCGACGTCGCCGTCGATCCGGACGAGTCCGACCACCATCTCGACGCCGAGGACCTGTGGCTGGAGGACCTGCTCGACCGGCTGCCGGACACCGACCTGCCGCCGACCCTGGTGGAGCTGACGGCGGTCAGGGATCTTGAGCTCGTACGGGACGACGCCTGGCCACAAGCCCTGGCACTGCTGGCTTCTGCCGCCTTCCGGCAGCGGGTCGTCGAGCCTGCCTGGGTGCTGATGCCGGACGGGCGGCGGATCGGCGTCCCCTCGTACACCGCCTGGTGGCTGGGGCGCTTCGCCCGGCTCGACGGGGTGCCGCTCGGATCGCTGCGGCTGCCCACCGCCGGGGATCTCGACGGGCTGCTCGACCCGGTCGAGCTGGCTCTGGACGAGCCCTTCCTCCGCGCGGTCGGGGTGCGCGCATCGCTGGACGAGGTCCTCGCGGATCCGCGCGCGGCCGAGGACCTGCTCGAGCGGATGGGCGACGAGTCCCGCACGCTGGACGCGCCGGCCCTTGCGTCGGTCTATGCGGCCATCGCCCGCAACGGTGGGCCGGCGAGCCCACCGACCCGGCTGCCCGCACGGCGGGGCGGCCGCACGGTGGTGGTCGACGCGCAGGACGTCGTGGTCGTCGACGCGCCGGACCTGTTGCCGTTGCTGGGTTCTCGGCCGGTGCTACCGGTCGACGCCAGGTTGGCCGGAGACCTGGCCGATGCCCTGGACGTCGGGCTGGCCTCCGAGCTGGCCGGGTTCGAGGTGGCGGGGCAGCCGTCGACGACCCAGAAATGGGCCGAGGTTCCCGGCGTCGCGCGGGCCCTGCAGCGCGCCGGCCTTGACGAGCCGCCAACGGCGACTGTGCGTACGTACCAGAGTCTTTCTGTCTTCGGCGTCGACGGCAGCCCGGTCGAGATGGGCTGGCGGGCGACCGGCGACACCGACCACGTGCGTGCGGGGGACGTCGCAGCCCTCGGCCGGGCGCTCGCATGGCGGACAGACCAGTGGCACGCCAGGGCCGCCATGACCGAGGCTCTGCGTGCGGGCGCCGACGAGGGCGCCGGGGCCCTGCTCGATGCGGAGGACACGCTGTGACGACGGAGAGCTTGTGACCACGTTGACCGGCAAGCTGGTACGGCTGGAACCGCTCGGGCCTGAGCACGCGGAGGCAGCGGTCGCGGCGCTGCGGTCCTCTCCGGCGGACTACTTCGCCCTGGGCGGCGTGCCGGCGCCGGACCTGGCGGCCGTGCAGTCGTGGATCGCCGCCGCGCAGGCCGATGCGGCAACGGCCGGCTCCCTGCCGTTCGCCACGATCCGGCTCGCGGACGAGCGGTTGGTCGGCTCGAGCCGGTTCTGGAACGTCGAGACCTGGAGCTGGCCGGAGGGCGCGGCGTTCTACGGTCGGACGACGCCGGACGTCTGCGAGATCGGGCACACCTGGGTGACCGCTGACGTGTCCGGCACCGGCATCAACATCGAGGCCAAGCTGCTGATGCTCGAGCACGCGTTCGACGTGTGGGACGTGCACCGGGTGTTCTGGCGGACCGATGTCCGCAACGAGGCCTCGCGGCGGGCGATCCTCGCGCTCGGCGCGCTGTTCGAGGGCGTCCGCCGGGCGGACAAGGTGGGTGCGGACGCAACGATTCGGGACTCGGCCTACTACTCCATGATCAGGTCGGAGTGGCCGGCCGCTCGAGAGTTGCTGCAGCGTCGGCTGAGCCGTCACCTGGTCGATTGACCATCCGCACTCCGCTAGGGTCTGGCTGACGACGACGTGCGGGGAGCGAATGTGATCGAAGTTCGGGGACTGACCAAGTCATTCGGTGACCACAAGGCCGTCGACAACCTTTCGTTCACCGTCCAGCCCGGCGTCGTCACCGGATTCCTCGGACCCAACGGTGCCGGCAAGTCGACGACGATGCGGCTGATGCTCGACCTCGACCACGGGTCGGGCAGCACGACCTTCGACGGCAAGAAGTTCCGGGACATCGCGCGGCCGATGAGATTCATCGGGGTGCTGCTCGAGGCCAAGGCATTCCACCCGACCCGGACGGCGCGCAACCACCTGCGGATGCTGGCAGCGCCGAGCCACGTTACCGACAAGCGGGTCGACGAGGTGCTCGACCTGGTCGGCCTGACCTCCGTTGCCAACAAGCATCCCAAGTCGTTCTCGCTCGGCATGAGCCAGCGGCTCGGCCTGGCGGCTGCGCTGCTCGGTGACCCCGACATCATCCTGCTGGACGAACCGGCGAACGGCCTCGACCCCCAGGGCATCACCTGGTTGCGGGACCTGCTGAAAGCCTATGCCCAGCAGGGAAAGACGGTCTTCGCGTCCAGCCACCTGCTCAACGAGATGGCGCTGCTCGCCGACCATCTGGTCGTGATCGGCAAGGGGCAACTGCTTGCCGACATGCCGATGTCCGACTTCGTGGCCCAGTCCTCGCACACCAGCGTCGTCGTGCGAACGCCGCACTACGCCAAGCTCTCCGAGCTGCTGACCGCCCGAGGGGTCCAGGTGAGGGAGGAACCGTACGGCCGGCTGTCCCTCACCGGCATGGAACAGGAAGCCGTCGGTGACCTGGCCTTCGCCGAGGGCATGGTGGTGCACGAGTTGACCACGCGTTCCGCGACGCTCGAGGAGGCGTTCCTCGAGGCCACAGCTGGCGCCGAAGAGTTCCAGGGCGGCCAGCTGGGGGGAGCAGCATGAGCGACGCACTGCGCTATGAGTGGGTACGGCTGCGCACACTGCGGTCGACCTGGTGGCTGACCGGCCTGTCCATCCTGGCTTCCACACTGCTCGGTCTGACCGCTCTCAACGTCGGCGACGTCCTGACAACGCAGGAGTACGCCTACGAGCTGGTGGGTGGTCCGGTGGCCATCTTCGTCCTGCTGATGTCGGTGCTGCTCGGCATGATCGGGGTCTTCTCGCTAGGCCATGAATACCGCTACGGCACGATCCGGCCGACGCTGGGCGCCCTGCCGCGGCGGTCGGTGATCATGGCGGCCAAGGTCGTCGTGGTGGTCGCCTACGTCGCCGGCGTCGGTCTGGTCTGTCAGCTGGGCCGCTACCTGGTGATGCTGCTCATCCTCGGCAGCAAGCTGACCGACAAGGGATTGTTTCCGCCCGAGCTTGGCCGGATCTGGTTGGGCACCTTGTTCTATCCGGTCGTCTTCGCGCTCACCGCGCTGGCGCTCGCCGGGCTGTTCCGCAGCGTGCCGACCGCCATCGTGGTGACCATCGTGATGCCGGTCATCGTCGAGGGCATCGTCCGGGCGCTGCTCAGCATCGGTGACATCTCGACCCTCAAGGACATCGGCAAGCTGTTGCCGTTCACCGCCGGCCTGCAGGTCATGCGCTATACCGGCGGCGAGGACAACTTCGACGCCTCGACCTTCGCGTCCCCGTGGTACGGAGCACTGACCTTCAGCGTGTTCATGGGAGTCCTCCTCGCGCTCTGCTGGACCCTGTTCGAAAAGCGCGATGCCTGAGCCATGAGCGGAGACCGGCTCGACGAGGTCGCTGACGAGCTGTACGGCCTGCCGCCGGGTGATTTCGTCGCGACCCGCACGGCCAGGGCAAAGCAGGCGCGGGCCGACGGCGACCGGGACCTGGCCGCCGCCATCACGGCACTGGCCAAGCCGACCAAGGTGGCCTGGCTGGCCAACCAGCTGGTCC
>JAWWOM010000459.1:0-2984 GCA_033851655.1 Frankiales bacterium | reverse complement strand
GTCGCGGTGTCCACTGGGGCGTTGTTGACCAACAGCTGCATGGACTTGCCCGAGTCGGTCTGGCTGGCGTCGACGGTCCCGGTGGCGGTCACGGTCACCAGTCCCGAGCCGGTCGCGCCGTCAGCCGGCGAGCCGATCGTCACCTTGGGGGCGGGGCTGGTCACGTGAACGGTCACGGCAGCGGCGTTGGTCTTTCCCCGGTGGGTGTGCACACCGACGATCAGGTCGACGCTGCGGGACTGGCCGGTGGCGTCCCAGGTGAAGGAGCCGTCACAGCTGGGCGCACCGGTGCAGCCGACCTGCTGACCCTCGACCGGGTGGTCGGTGTCGTTCAGGTAGAGCTGCATCGAGTCCGGGTAGTCGTTCTGGGCTCCCACGATCGCTGCGGTGGCCGTCACGTTGATGACACCGCTACGGGTGGCGCCGTCGGCCGGCGTGGTGATGGTCACGGTCGGCTTGGGGTTGCGCGCCTCGACGGCAAGGCTCGTCGCCACCCGGGCGTTCTCCGCCGTCGTCATGGTGGCGGTCAGGTTGTCGGTGCCGTTCGACAGCGTGCTGTCCCAGTGGAAGCTGAGCGGGCACTCGTGCACCGGTGTCCCAGGACAGGCCATGCTCCCGATCGGTGTGTCGCCCCAGCTGAGGTCGACCGACGCCGGGAAGTCCGGGGACGCGGCATTGGTGTCACCCGTGACGGAGATGTCCACCGGGCCGGTGACCGGAGAGGCCACCGGTGTCAGCGTCACCGTTGGCGGCGGCACCGGCACGACGACGTGGACCTCAGAGCTGAGCACGAAGCCCCCGGAGGCGGTGAGCAGCTCGACCTGGAGGGCATAGCTGCCTGGTCCCATCGGCGTCGGGTCGTAGCTGAAGCTGCCATAGCAGTTGAGCAGGTCGGACGGCGGCGCGACGCAGCTGACCTGCTGGCCCGGCACCGGCGAACCGCCCACGTCCAGCTGCAGTGCGGACACCGTGTCCTGGGAGTTGGGATCGAGGTGCCCCTCAGCGGAGACGGTGATCGGCCCGGTGGCCTGCGTACCGTCGGCCGGCGAGGTGATGGCGGCAGTGCCGGCCGGCTGCGGATCAGCGTTGGCTGTGGCCAGGGGGGACAACAGACCGGCGATCAGCGCGGCGAGCGCAACCCCTGACAGCCGCGACACACGCATGAGTTCCCTCCCCTACCGAGCCGGCCCGGCGCGGTAATGTTCCGCACTGAGCCTTGGTTCCCACTACCCCGAACGCCACGCCTTGGCGCGGAGCCTATCTCCCCAACGCGATGGCTGTACCAGGCGGTTTTGCCCGCCCTTAGCCAAATCGGACATACATCGCACAATCGGGCAGGGCCGTTACGGAGCGGCCCGAGGCTCAGCGCCGCGGGGCCCCGTACCGCAGGCCGTCCGTCAGCAGGGCCAGCAACCGGTGGGCCTGCGCGCGCCAGTCCTGACCGCCGCCGATCAACGAGACGTCGGTCGTCTTCCAGACGCTGCCCATGGCCCGGAGTACGTCCTCAGGGTCGGCGTCGGGGCGGATGGTGCCGGCCTCGATCCCCGCGGCGATCAGCTCGCGGAGCGCCGCGATGATCTGGCCGCGGGTTCGGTCGAACACTGGCAGCCCGGAGGCGACGGCCGCGCTCAGCGCTTCGGACATGCCCCGCTTGGTGGCCGCGTACTCGACGAACCGGCCCATCCACTCCTGCAGCGCCACGTCCGCCGGATGGGCGGCGAGCAGCTCGGCCGGCGACTCGCACAGCCGCTCGACCTCGTGCCGGTAGACCGCCGCAACGAGAGCGTTGCGGTTCGGGAAGTGCCGGTAGAGGGTGCCGACCCCGACGCCGGCGTCCACGGCGATCTGCTCCAGCGGGACGTCGGTCCCGTCCTGCAGGAAGGCGCAGAGGGCCACCTCGAGCAGCCGCTCACGGTTGCGCGCCGCGTCGGCCCGTAGCGGCCGCCCGGTGCCGGTCGTGCTCGTCGTGTCTGTCATCCGCTCCTCGGCTTGCTAATCGGAGGTGCCTCCGGTTAGGCTGAAACGGAGGCTGCTCCGGTTACCACTGTAACCGCCCTCGCCATCGTGAAGGAGACACCATGACCCGGATCACGACCCCCTTCCACCGCCACTCCACCGCTCTCGAGGTCGTCGCCGGCCTCGACCTGACCGGGCGCCGCGCGGTGGTCACCGGCGCATCGTCCGGCATCGGCGTCGAGACCGCGAGGGCGCTGGCCGTCGCCGGCGCAGGGGTCACCCTCGCCGTACGGGACCTTGCGGCCGGTGAGGCCACCGCCAAGGACATCAACGGCACGACCGGCCGCGACGACGTCCGCGTCGGTTACCTCGACCTGTCCAGGCGGTCGGCCGTCGAGGCGTTCGTCGCCGACTGGTCCGGCCCGCTGCACCTGCTCGTGAACAACGCCGGTGTGATGGCGACGCCGCGGATGTACACCGGGGACGGCTGGGAGATGCAGTTCGGCACCAACCACATGGGGCACTTCGTCCTGACCACCGGCCTGCGCCCTGCCCTTGCCGCCGCCGGCGGCGCCCGCGTGGTCTCGGTCAGCTCGGCCGGGCACCTGCGATCGACCGTTGACTTCGACGACCTCCAGTTCCGGGTCCGGCAGTACGACCCGTGGGCCGCGTACGGGCAGTCCAAGACGGCCAACATCTGGCTGGCCACGGAGGTGACCCGTCGCTGGGCCGAGGACGGCATCATCGCCAACTCGCTGATGCCGGGCGCCATCCGGACCAACCTCCAGCGCTACGTCTCCGACGAGGAGCTGGAGCGGATGAGGGCCCGCAGCGGGCCGGAGATCGGCTGGAAGAACGTCGAGCAGGGCGCCTCGACGTCGGTGCTGCTGGCCACCTCGCCGCTGCTCGAGGGCGTCGGCGGCCGCTACTTCGAGGACTGCAACGAGGCCGGGCCGAACGAGAGCGGGCTCCGTACCGGATATGCGCCCTGGGCCTACGACACCGCAGGAGCCGAGCGGCTCTGGGAG
>JAWWOM010000455.1:0-4671 GCA_033851655.1 Frankiales bacterium | reverse complement strand
CTGCCATGGAGGACCAGCTCGGCATCCGGTTCAGCCAGGTTGCCGTCGTGGGCGACGGCGGCCTGCTCACCGTCACCTACGTGGTGCTCGACAGCGAGAAGGCGAGCAAGTTCCAGAACGATGTCGCGCACCCGCCGATCCTGAAGAGCGAGCTGCGCAAGGGCAGTGCCAGCCGGGTCTCGCTGATGAAGCAGGGCCACACGCTGCGGGCAGGGCAGAAGTACTACCTCGTCTACCAGAACCCCGCCGACCTGGTCCGGCACAACGAGAAGATCGAGATCGACTATGGCCAGCTGTCGCTGAAGCACGTACCGGTCTGGTGACCGGATGAGCCAGTCCCGATCGCTGTGGCTGCGACTGCGCAGGGCGGCAGTCGTCGCTGCCACGCTGTGCGCAGCAGTCGTGTTGCCGGCCGGATCCGCTGGTGCGCATGCCTTCCTGGCGGGGAGCTCTCCGGGGGACGGTGCTGTGCTCACGTCGGCACCCGGTCAGCTGACCCTGCGGTTCAGCGAGTCGATCGAAGCAGCGACGACGCATCTCGACATCGTCGGCAGCGATGGGGCGACCCACCAGCCGACCTCGGTCCAGGTGGTCTCCGCCGGCGGCTCCGGCAGCGGTCCGGTCCTGCTGGTCGTCGGCCTGCCGCCACTGCCTGCCGACGCCTACCGGGTCTCCTGGCAGACCGTGTCCAGCGACGACCTGCACCAGACCAATGGCATCCTCGTCTTCGGGGTGCGTCATCCGGTGACGGCCGCCGGACTGCACGAGCCGCCGCCCGCACTGCCGGAGTCGGCGCTGCGCTGGCTGCTGTTCCTCGCGCTGGCAACAACTCTGGGCGGCACCTTGCTCGCCGCGCTCTTCCGCCCCGACGCCTCAGGCCCGTTCGCCGACGCCGCCGTACGGCGTTGCCGGGGGCTCGCGCTGGCCGGGTCGGTCGTGGCCCTGGGAGTCAGCCTCGCCTTGCTGCGCCAGCAGATGTACGACAGCGGCGAGTCGCTGAGCCGGCTGCTGCCCAGCACGTACGGCCACCGGTGGCTGGTGCGTGAGGCAGGGCTGGCCGCGCTGGTCCCCCTGATGTACTCGCGGTTGCGCGGTGGCTTCGGCCCGACGGCACAGCGGTTCCTGCGTTGGTTCACCGCGGCAGCGGCCACCCTGGCGGCCGTGGGGTCCGCCCTGCTCGGCCATGCCGGCGCCGGTGCCACGCCCTCGGTGACGAGGGTCGGCGCCGACGCCGCCCACGTGCTGGCCGCGGCCGTGTGGGCCGGGACCCTGTTGGTGGCAGCGGTTGTCGTCGTCCCGCGGCTTCGGCCTTCGGGTGGTGAGGCCGTGACGGCCAGGGCCGCGCTCGGCCGGTTCGCCGTCCCAGCCGCGATCTGCGTTGCGGTGATGGCGGTGACCGGTGTCTACCTGACCAGCGGCGTCGCGGGCTCCGTCGATGCCGTGCTCATGACCACGTACGGCCGGGTGCTGATCGCCAAGGTCGCCCTGGTCTGCGTCGCCGGGGCACTCGGCCTGGCCAACAGCGCCGCCCTCCACCCAGGTGTCGCCGGATCCGTACGGTCGCTGGTCACGCGCCGCCGACCGGCGCCCGCCGCCGAACCGAGAAGGCCGCGGCACCTGGTCCCCGAAGCCCTGGTCGCCGCGTCCGTCCTCGCCCTCAGTGCCGTGCTGACCAGCGGTCAGCCGGCCCGGGAGCCCCAGCTGGTCAGCTCGACCGCCGGGCACACGGTGCCGGTGCTGGACGGTGCTGCTGCTGACCTGCAGGAGACGCTGGCGGTGCAGCCGAACCTGCCTGGGGCCAACGTCCTGCTGGTCGGCGTGTTCGACACCCGCCGCCCGTCACCGGGCGTCGTCCGTGGCGTCCAAGTCGCCATCGTCGGTGCGGACGGTGCGCAGGCCGTACCGCTGGCGCTGACGCCGCTGGCTGACGGCCGGTGGAGTGCACCGGCGTCGCTCACCGCCTCGGGCGCTGCCCTGGTACGGGTCACCGTGCACCGGCAGGGACTGCCCGACGCCAGCTCGAGCTACCGGTGGGTCGTCGGCGGATCTCCGTCGCTGACCCGACCGGCGGTGCTGTCCACGGCACCGATAGCCAACACGCTGCGGGTCGCCGCCGGTGGGCTGGCGGTGCTCATCGCGGTGCCCGCCGGTTTCGTCGTCGCCAGTCGGCGCAGGTCACGGCGAGGTCGCGCGGCCGTACCCAGCGAGGCCACAATGCCTGCGCGGGAGGAAGTCTCCGCCGGGCACTAGTACCGTCTCGTCGTTGCCGCTGCGTCAGTCCTCGAGGTAGACGACGTCGCCGACCGACAGCCGGCCCTCCTGCACCGTGGAGCCGTACAGGCCCAGACAGGCCTGCCGTTCGCGGGCGATGGTCCGCATCACGGCAGGGTCGCGGGCGGAGGTCGCCGGGTCGACGTTGACCACCACGCACCGGCCATCGCGCTCGTCCCCGCGCATCGCCATCCCGCCGATGCGCAGCGTACGGCCGATCCAGGCATCCTCCGGGTAGCCGTCGCCGATCGCCTCGACCAGGATGTTCGGCCTGAACCGCAGCGGGTCGAGCCCGCTGCCCAGCAGGTCCTCCAGCGAGGCGACCGACCCGGTGGAGAGCAGGCTCAGCGGCATCCAGTCGAAGACGCCGCGGTTCTGCCTGATGACGCTGATGCCGTCGCCCAGCTCGCGGGCGAGCGCAGGATCCGCGACGTCGAACAGGTCCCCCGACGGTGTCCGTACCAGCGTCTGCGAGCCCTCCGGCCGGGCGGGGTCGACCGTCGCCGGCCGGTACTGGTTCATCGTCGGCAGCTCGCGGATCGTCAGCCAGGGGAAGTTGCTCGCCGGCCGGCCGGGCCGGATGAAGGCCCAGCGGCGGTCGCCCGTCAGGCCGTTCCAGGTCGCGTCTGCGGACTCGAGCGACTCCTCGGCCATCGACTTGACCGGATAGCGCCACAGCGCAGCGACCCGGCCCACCTCCCGCGACATGTGGCCCACCCTGCCACATCCGGGGCGCCCGGCACGCGGCCGTGGATGCGGTTCGTCCGCCCCTCACCCGATTCGAGCAACATGTCTCGATTCGGCCGCCGGGCGTCTACATTGAGTCCGACCGCCATGACCAAGTCGGTTCAGGCTGTCCCACTGAGGGGGCACGGTGTTCTCGAATCGCTGGTGGTACCTGCTCCCGGCTGCCCTGGCGGTGGAGCTGGTGTTCGGCGTGGAGGCCCGGTGGGCGCGGCTGAGCCGGTTCCTGCACGGTGACGCCGGTGGGGACAACCTGGTCGGGGTCCTGGGACTGGCCTGGTTGGTGATGCTGCTGGTCGTCACGGTCGTCATCGCCCGCTCCCTGTCCCGGGCCCGGCGTGTGGTGCACCGGCAGGACCAGAGGATCAGCGCAGTTGCCTCGACCAGCCGAGAGTGGCTGTGGGAGACCGATCCCGAGTTCACCTTCACCTACCACAGCCCCGGCGTGGAGGAGCTGCTCGGCTACCGGCCCGAGGAGCTGGTGGGTGTGCCGGTGCGGGATCTGATGATCCTTGGGGAGAACCAGGCGCAGGTCGATCGCCTCGTCCAGGTCAGCGGGTACGCAACCGGATGGGAAGCAGTCGAGAGATTGTGGCGGCACCGGGACGGTCACGCGGTGGCGCTGCAGGGCACCGGGGTGGCGCTCAGGGACGAGGCGGGGCGGCTGATCGGTTTTGGCGGCACCCGGTCCCGGGTGGCCGACGCGGCTGAAGCGCAGCGCGGGGCCGCTCTTGCCCGGGCGAGGGTGACGGAGGTCTTGTTCACCGGCGCGGTGGATATCGCGCTGCAGCCGATCGCCAGCCTGTTCACCGGCCGGCTCGCCGGTGCCGAGGCGCTGGCCCGGTTCCGTGACGGCAGGCGGCCCGACCTGTGGTTCGAGGAGGCGCGGGAAGCGGGCCTGACCCGGGAGATCGAGGCCCTGACCTTCACGGCGGCACTCGCCGCATTCTCGGCGCTGCCGCAGGACTGCTATCTGTCGGTGAACGCCGGCCCCGGGCTCATCATGGATCCGACGTTCCAGGCGGCCTTGCGCGCCGGTGGCATACCGCTGGAGCGGTTGGTCATCGAGGTCACCGAACACGACCGCATCGCTGACTACGCTGCCCTCAACACGGCACTGGCGCCGTTGCGGGCGTTGGGCGTCCGGCTGGCCGTCGACGACACCGGAGCCGGGTACGCATCCCTCAGCCATGTGCTGCAGCTCCGGCCCAACATCATCAAGATCGACCGGTCGTTGATCGCTGAGCTGTCCAGTGATCCGGCCCGGCGCTCCCTGGTCACGGCCCTGGTGCTCCTGGCGCTGGACATCGGTGCCAGCGTGACCGGTGAAGGGATCGAAACGCCGGCAGAGCTGTCCACCCTGATCGACCTCGGTGTCGATGCTGCCCAGGGCTACCTGCTCGCCCGGCCCACCACGGATCCGGAGATTTGGCGCACCTGGCCGACCACCACCTGGCTCCACGCAGACCGGACCGAGGTTGACCGGGCCGCCGTCGACCGGACCGCGCCAAAACAACGAGGTGCGTGAGTCGCGAGCGGAATGCGCGCCCGGCAGGGATCGAACCTGCGACCAACCGCTTAGAAGGCGGCTGCTCTATCCGCTGAGCTACGGGCGCGGAGGGGTCCGACCGCGCCTTCGGATCGGTACACCCGGGG
>JAWWOM010000406.1:0-6933 GCA_033851655.1 Frankiales bacterium | reverse complement strand
TACGCCGCCTACGGCTGGCACGTCCAGGAGGTCGACTGGCTCGCCGCCGACGGCGCGTACGAGGAGAACGTCGGCGCCCTTCACGACGCCTTCGTCGCCGCACGTGCCGTGACCGACAAGCCGTCGTTCATCGCCCTGCGCACGATCATCGGCTGGCCGGCTCCGAACAAGCAGGGCACCGGCAAGGCCCACGGCTCGGCCCTCGGCGCGGACGAGGTCGCCGCCACCAAGACCGTCATGGGGATGGACCCGGCCAAGAAGTTCGACGTCCCGGCCGAGCTGCTCGAGCACGCCCGCGAGGTCGTCGGCCGCGGCCAGGCGCTGCACCGGGAGTGGCAGACCGGTCTCGACGCCTGGGCTGTTGCCAACCCCGAGGGACTGGCCCTGCTCAACCGGATGTCGCAGCGGCGGCTCCCCGAGGGCTGGGAGAGCGCCCTGCCGGTGTTCGAGCCGAGCGACAAGGGCATCGCCACCCGGGCGGCCTCCGGCAAGGTGCTCTCGGCCATCGCGCCGGTTCTGGCTGAGCTGTGGGGGGGCTCGGCCGACCTGGCCGAGAGCAACAACACGACACCCGAGGGACAGCCGTCGTTCCTGCCGGAGAACCGGCAGAGCAAGGCCTTCCAGGGAGGCCCGTACGGACGCGTGCTGCACTTCGGCATCCGTGAGCACGCCATGGGCGCGATCCTCAACGGCATCGCACTGCACGGCGGCACCCGCCCGTACGGCGGCACGTTCCTCACCTTCAGCGACTACATGCGCGGTGCGGTGCGGCTCGCCGCCATCATGAAGCTGCCGGTGACCTACGTCTGGACCCACGACTCGATCGGCCTCGGCGAGGACGGCCCGACCCATCAGCCGATCGAGCACCTCGCCGCACTCCGGGCGATCGTCGGGCTGGACGTCGTGCGCCCGGCAGACGCCAACGAGACGGCCGTGGCCTGGCGCACCATCCTCGAGCACACCGACCGGCCGGCCGGGCTGATCCTCAGCCGGCAGAACCTGCCGATCGTCGACCGCAGCGTCTTCGCCTCGGCGGAGGGCGTCGCCAAGGGCGGCTACGTGCTGGCCGACGCCTCGGCCGGCACGCCCGAGGCGATCATCATCGCCACCGGCAGCGAGGTGCCGATCGCCCTCGCCGCGCGCGAGCTGCTCGAGCAGCAGGGCACCCCGACGCGGGTCGTCTCGATGCCGTGCGTCGAGTGGTTCCTCGCCCAGGAGCCGGCCTACCGCCAGCAGGTCCTGCCGCCTGAGGTCAAGGTCCGCGCCTCGGTCGAGGCGGCGGTGACGATGGGCTGGCGCGAGTTCGTCGGCGACCACGGCGAGATGCTGGGCCTCGACCACTACGGCGCCAGCGCGCCGGCCGCGATCCTGTTCGAGCAGTTCGGGCTGACGCCGGACCGGGTCGTCGCCGCCGTACGCTCCAGCATTTCCAAGATCGGCGCCACCAAGGGAAGCACGACAGGCAACTGAACCGTTGCACCCGACAGCGGCCTTCCGCACCAGGCAAGCCGTCCGACCCCAGGCAAGCCGTCCGCACCAGGCAATCAGGGAGCACCCCATGGCAGACACCGATCCCCTAGGCCAGCTCAGCGCCGCAGGCGTTGCCGTCTGGCTCGACGACCTCAGCCGCGAGCGGTTGCGTACCGGCAACCTCGGTGACCTGATCCGCGACCGGCACGTGGTCGGCATCACCACCAACCCGACCATCTTCCAGAAGGCGATCAGCGGCGCCGATGCCTACGCGCCCCAGCTCGATGACCTGGCCACCCGTGGCACGGACGTCGGCGAGGCACTCCGGCTGATCACCACGTACGACGTCCGCTGGGGCTGCGACGTGCTGCGCCCGGCGTACGACGCCAGCGGCACGGTCGACGGCAGGGTCTCGATCGAGGTCGACCCGCGGATCTCGCAGGACGCCGCCAAGACCATCGCCGAGGCGCGCTCGCTGTGGTGGATGGTCGACCGGCCCAATCTCTATATCAAGATCCCGGCCACGCTGGCCAGCCTGCCGGCGATCAGCCAGGCGCTGGCCGAGGGCATCAGCGTCAACGTCACGCTGATCTTCTCCCTCGAGCGCTACGCGATGGTGATCGAGGCCTTCCTCGACGGGCTGGAGCGGGCCCGCAACGCCGGGCACGACCTGTCCACGATCGGCTCCGTGGCGTCCTTCTTCGTCTCCCGGGTCGACACCGAGATCGACAAGCGGCTGGACAAGCTCGGCACCGAGGAGGCCAAGGCGCTCAAGGGCAGGGCCGCCGTGGCCAACGCGCGCCTGGCCTACCAGCTCTTCGAGGAGCAGTTCGCCGGCGACCGCTGGGCCTCCCTCGCCGCCTCCGGTGCCAAGGTGCAGCGCCCGTTGTGGGCCTCGACCGGCGTCAAGGACCCCGCCTACGACGACACGATGTACGTCACCCAGCTGGTCGCTGAGCACACGGTCAACACGATGCCGGAGCCGACCCTGCAGGCCGTGCACGACCACGGCATCATCACCGGGGACACGGTGCGCAGCCACTACGTCGAGGCCAAGGCAGTGCTCGATCAGCTGGCCGGGCTCGGCATCTCCTACGACGACGTCGTCGAGACTCTCGAGCGCGAAGGCCTCGACAAGTTCGAGCAGTCCTGGACCGAGCTGATCGAGGCCGTCGAGGCCAAGCTGACGCAGCACGACAAGGAGAAGAGCTCGTGACCGACCCTCGCCCCGGCGAATCTGGCTCCGCGGCGCACGGAGCCTGACGTGACGACTTTCGCCGACACGCCGGCGCCGCACAACCCGCTTCGGGATCCGCGGGACCGGCGACTTCCGCGGGTGCCCGACCCGTGTGCCTTCGTCGTCTTCGGCGTGACCGGCGACCTGGCCCGCAAGAAGCTGATCCCGGCGGTCTACGACCTGGCCAACCGTGGTCTGCTGCCACCCGAGTTCGTCCTGCTGGGCTTCGCCCGCAGGGACTGGGACCACGGCGAGTTCGAGGAGCTGGCCCGCGAGGCGGCGATGAAGGGCGCGCGGACCCCGTTCCGGGAGGACGTCTGGGCCAGGCTGGCGCAGGCGATCCGCTTCCAGCCGGGGTCCTTCGACGACGATGCATCCTTCGACGAGCTCGCCGCCTGCCTCATCGACCTCGAGGAGAGCCACGGCATCGCCGGCAATGCGGCGTTCTACCTGTCCATCCCGCCGTCGATGTTCCCGATCGTGCTCAAGCAGATGCGCCGCACCGGCATGGCCGACAACTCGGTGCGGGGCGGTTGGCGACGGGTCGTGGTCGAGAAGCCGTTCGGCCACGACCTGGCCTCCAGCCGCGAGCTCAACGCCCTGGTCGACGAGGTGTTCACTCCCCAGGACGTCTTCCGGATCGACCACTACCTAGGCAAGGAGACGGTCCAGAACGTCCTGGCGCTGCGGACGGCCAACGAGCTGTTCGAGCCGCTGTGGAACTCCCACCACATCGACTCGATCCAGATCACCATGGCCGAGGACGTCGGCATCAGCGGCCGGGCCGGCTTCTACGATGCTGCCGGCGCAGCCCGCGACGTGCTGCAGAACCACCTGCTCCAGCTGCTCGCGCTGGTGGCGATGGAGGAGCCGGTCAGCTTCGGCGCCGAGGCGCTGCGCCGCGAGAAGATCAAGGCCCTCGGCGCCATCTCGCTGCCGGAGAACCTCGAGCGCTACGCGGTACGCGGCCAGTACGACGTGGGCTGGCTGGGCGGCGAACGCGTGGTCGGCTACACCGACGAGAAGGACGTGCCGGCGGGGTCCCGTACCGAGACCTACGCCGCGGTCCGGGTCGGCGTCGAGACCCGGCGCTGGGCCGGTGTCCCGTTCTACCTGCGCACCGGCAAGCGACTGCCCAAGCGGGTCACCGAGATCGCGGTCATCTTCAAGCGCGCACCGCACACGCCGTTCTCCCCCAACGACGTCGAGGAGCTCGGCCGCAACCAGCTGGTCATCCGGGTCCAGCCGGACGAGGGGGTCACCCTGCGATTCGGCTCCAAGGTGCCCGGAACCACGATGGAGGTCCGCGACGTCGCCATGGACTTCGCCTACGGGGCATCGTTCACCGAGTCCTCGCCCGAGGCCTACGAGCGGCTGGTGCTCGACGTGATGCTCGGGGACAAGACGCTGTTCCCGAACCACGAAGAGGTCGAGATGAGCTGGCGGGTGATCGACCCGCTCGAGGCCTACTGGGAGTCCACCAAGCCGGAGAAGTACGCCGGCGGCACCTGGGGGCCGGCCAAGGCTGACGAGATGCTCGCCATCGACGGCCGCAGCTGGCGAAGGCCGTAACTTCCCGTGACTCCGACTGCTCCAACACTGTGGGGAGACCTGCGTTGACCACGCTCTGGGACACCAACTCCGGCCAGGTGGTCCAAGCCCTGACCGCCGAGCGCCGAGCCGCAGGAGCCGTGGCCAGCGGCCTGGTGCTGACCCTCGTCGCCGTCGTCGACGAGCGCTCGGTGCCGATTGCATTCGAGGCCGCGACTGCGGCGTCGATGACCCACCCCTGCCGGCTGCTGACGGTCGTCCGGCGTCAGCCGGACGCGCACGAGCCCCGGCTCGACGCCGAGGTCACCGTCGGCGGCCACCTCGGGCCTGGCGAGTCGGTCGTGCTCCGGATGTACGGCCGGCTGGCCAACCACGCCGAGTCGGTCGTGCTGCCACTGCTCGCCTCGGACACGCCCGTCGTCACCTGGTGGTACGGCGAACCACCGCAGCGTTCGGGCCTCGACCCGCTCGGCGCACTGGCGAGCCGCCGGATCACCGATGCGGCTGCTGCCGACGACCCGCTGGATGCGCTGCGGCAGCGGGCTCTGGACTACGAGCCCGGTGACACCGACCTGGTCTGGACCCGGTTGACGTCCTGGCGCGCCCTCATCGCCTCGGCCTTCGACACGGTCAGCCTGTCTCCGTCCCGGGTCGTGGTGGGTTCCGCCCAGGACGGCATCGCATCCGCCTGGCTGCTCGCGGCCTGGCTGGGCAGCCGGCTCGGGGTACCTGCCCAGGTCATCCCGACCCGTGGGCCGGCGATCTCCGAGGTGACCATCGAGCTCGAGGGCAGCAAGCTGCGTATCGATCGGCCCGACGGCAGGTCGGCGACGCTGGTCCGCCCCAACCAGCCGGACCGTCAGCTGCCGCTGCCGATCCGTGACCTCGGCGAGCTGTTGGCCGAGGAGCTCCGCCGGCTCGACCCGGACGAGCCCTACGCTGACGCGCTCTCCGCCTTCGCCTCGGGTGCGGTCAGTCTCGGTCCCATCGCCGCAGCCGACCCGGTCGAGGAGCCCTCCGCCGTATGAACCCGGCTCCGGTGGTCCTCATCCACCACGATGCCGCAGCGGTCGCGACGGCTGCGGCGGCCCGGCTGACGGCCAAGGTCGTCGACGCCCAGTCCGCGGCGGGCTCGGCGTCGGTCGTCCTCACCGGTGGCGGCGTGGGCATCGCCACCCTGCGTGCCCTCCGGCAGGCTCCGGGTCACCAGCTGGTGAACTGGCGGGCCGTGGACCTGTGGTGGGGCGACGAGCGGTTCCTGCCGCTGGGCCACCCCGACCGCAACGACACCCAGGCGGCCGAGGCGCTGCTCGACCACGTCGACGTCGACTGGTCGCGCGTACACCGGATGCCCGGACCGGACGGCCCCGACGGTGACGACCCGCGGGCTGCGGCAGAACGCTACGCCGCCGAGCTGGCAACGGCTGCCGGCGCGCCGGACACCGCGGCTGTGCCGGCCTTCGACGTGCTCATGCTCGGCGTCGGACCCGAGGGCCATGTGGCCTCGATCTTCCCGGAGTCGCCGGCGGCGGTCGACCTGGGGATCGTCGTCGCGGTGCTCAACTCACCGAAGCCGCCACCGACCCGGCTGTCGCTGACCTTCACGGCGCTCAACAGTGCGCGCGAGGCCTGGCTGCTCGCGGCCGGAGCGGAGAAGGCGCCTGCGGTCCGGCTGGCCTTGACCGGTACGGCGCCGCTGCAGCTGCCCGCGGCCGGGGTCGCCGGCCGTGCCGGCACCTGGTGGTTGCTGGACGAGGCGGCAGGCTCAATGCTGCCGCCCGGGATCGGCCGGCCTGCGACCGGCTAGCGTTCCGGCCTGGGCGGCGCTGACGAGCGGCTCAGCCCTTGGCGCGCAGGGCGGCGAGCGCCTCGGAGAGGATCGCGTCACCGTCGGCGTCGGTGCGCCGCTCGCGGACGTACGCGAGGTGGGTCTTGTACGGCTCGGTCTTGGGCGGCGCAGGCGTGTTGGCCTGGTCACGACCGGCGGGGTAGCCGCAGCGCGGACAGTCCCAGGTCTCCGGGACAGCGGCGTCGGAGGCGAACGACGGCTTGGTCTCGTGGTCGTTGGCGCACCAGAACGAGATCCGCTGCCGTGGTGCGGACTCGCCGCGCTCTGCCTCACCCATCGGGCCTGCTCCGACCCGACTGCCACGAATGGCGTTGCCACCTGCCACGGTGATGCCCCTTGCTCCGGTGCTGCCCGAACGGTTGTCCGTGATGAACGCTCCCCGGCCTGGCCGGAGCGCCCCCCCAGTGTACGAGGCGAATCCCGGTCGGCGACGTCCCCGACGGATCGAGCTTGGTAGCGGCTCGGCCTAGTGTCCGGCCTTGACCTCGAGCCCCAGGGCGATGATGGATGCCGCCCACAGGATGCCGATGAAGATCGTGAACCGGTCAAGGTTCTTCTCCACCACGGAGGAGCCGGACGCAGAGGACGAGACGCCGCCGCCGAACATGTCCGACAGACCGCCCCCCTTGCCGCGGTGCAGCAGGATAAGCACGATCAGGACCACGCTGGTGATGCAGAGGATCACCGAGAGAAGGATAGTCACCGGGTCATCCTACGAGGTCCGGCACCAAATCGGCGGCCGTGGGCGGGCTCAGATCAGCTCGAGGTCCTGGGCGTAGTGGCACGCGGCAGGGTGGCCCTGGCCGTGGTCCACCAGCACCGGCTC
>JAWWOM010000394.1:0-2863 GCA_033851655.1 Frankiales bacterium | reverse complement strand
CGGTGTTGGGGGTGAGCCGCAGGGTGCCGGAGCCGCTGGCGTCGACCGTGGCGAGGTTGCAGCCAGGGATCGGCAGCTGGGTGGTGGTCGCGCTGGCGGTCAGGCAGGTGTCGTTGGTGCCGGTGGCGGCAGGGGGGAGGTACCACTCGTTCGGGACGGTGGGCGTGGTGAAGGCCTGGTTCACGCCGGAGGGAACGTGGACCGCTGACATCGACAGGTTCTGTCGCTTGACGGCCGGTTCGCCAAGCAAACTTGACGGGCCAATTAGCCCACCCGGCGTAGCGAGCTGGTTCTGTTCCGTACAGTGATCACAACAACAGACGCACGGGGGTGCGAGACGGATGACGAGCTACGGGGACGAACAGCCCATGGCGCCTGCGCCACACAGGTGCACGATCGGCGAGCTCTCGGAGCAGGTCGGCATGACTGTCCGGAACATCCGGGCGTACCAGGCGCGCGGCCTGCTGCCGCCGCCGCTGGTCGACGGCCGGGTGGGCTACTACAGCCAGCTGCACCGCGAACGGCTGACCATGATCCGCCGGCTGCGGGCGGAGGGCTTCAACCTGGTCGCGATCTCGGCTCTGCTGACCGGCGCCGTCCCGGTCACGACGTCCGCGGCCGAGCCCACCGGCGGGACCGACCTCTCGGACGCCGGCGCCGCCCTGCTCGGGCTGGGGGTGCCGGTCGACGCGGTGCTGCTGCTGCACCGCCAGGTCGGCGAGGCTGTCGAGCAGGTCGCCAGGGCCTACGCCAGGGTCTTCGAGACCCACGTACGGGATCCGTGGGCTGCTGCGGGTTCGCCGCTCGCCGACCGGCACCGGGTGCTCGAGGCCGGGACGGCGTTGCCGCCGATCGCCGCAGCTGCCGTGACAGCGACGCTGATCCCGGCCGTCCAGCGACTGGTTCAGGGCGAGGCGACGGCCGTCAGCGAGAGCCGGCCCCGCGGCTGACTCAGTCGGCGACCTCGACGATCAGCTCGACCTCGACCGGCGTGTTCATCGGCAGCGAGACCACACCGACGGCACTGCGCGCGTGCCGCCCGGCGTCGCCGAAGAGCGCCAGCAGCAGATCGCTGGCGCCGTTGACGACCTGCGGCTGGCCGGAGAACCCCGGCGCACTGGCCACGAACCCGACCACCTTGACCACGCGGGTGACCAGGGCGAGGTCGCCGATCTCCGCCTTGACCGCGGCCAGGGCGTTGAGCGCGCAGTGCTGCGCCATCACCCGGGCGGCCTCCGGTGTCACGTCGGAACCGACCTGGCCGGTCTCGCCGAGTGCCCCGTTGACCATCGGCAGCTGTCCCGAGACGTAGACCAGCGATCCGGTACGGACAGCAGGCACGTAGGCCGCCAACGGCGGGACCACGTCCGGCAGGGTCAGGCCCAGCTCGGCCAACCGCTCCTCGGGTGACACCTCAGTCCTTGGGGCGCTTGAGGTAGGCGACGAGCTGGTCGGACCCGCCCGGGCCCGGGATCACCGTGACCAGCTCCCAGCCGTCGATCCCCCAGTTGTCCAGGATCTGCTTGGTCGCATGCGTCAGCAACGGAACCGTGACGTACTCCCACTTCACCATGGGCTGAGCCTAGTGGAACGGCCCGGCACGGATGAGCGAGTGGCTAGGCGGACTGGGCCCGGTCGGCCTGGCGGCGGCGGATCACCCGACGGCGCTCGAGCTCGTTGAGGCCACCCCAGATGCCGTGTGGCTCGCGGATCCGGATCGCGTACTCGAGGCAGGTCGTCTTGACCGGGCAGGCTCCGCAGAGCTGGCGGGCGACGTTCTCGCGGGCGTCCTTCTCCGGCTTGCGCTCGAAGTGGTTGGGGGCGAAGAAGTAGGTCGACAGCTCGCCCATGCACTGCGCGTCCGCACGCCAGCCTTCGACGTCGACAGACTGGAACGCAGTCTCCAGCGGGAACATCCGGCCCATCCGCACAACAACCCCCGGCTCGCTCGACAGCTTGTACGGGGATAGACGCGCGAACCGCGGAAAAGGATGCAGGCGGCGTGCGCTTCGTTACCTATTCGTTACTTGATAGGCCACACGGGTGAGCGAAAGCGTGGATGGCCTGCCGGGTTGCCGGATTGGCACGGGTTTGGCACAGGCCCCGGTCAGCTCTCGAGAAACGTGGTGCCGGGCCGCTCGGACGGCGGCGGCGGGACCTCCGCACCCTCGAGCTCCGGCACCGGAGGAATGTCCACCGGCGGCACCTCGACCGCCGGCACCCGGACGTCCGGCACCTCCAGCGCCGCCATCCCGGCGGCCGCGTCGAAGGCGAGCTCCTCGTCGGTCGGGCCGGCAGCAGGCACCGGGTCGGGGGTGCGGCCCCCGACCGCGTGCTCGAAGAACCGCAGCAGCTCGACCGGGAACGGCATCACCAGCGTGCTGTTCTTCTCGGCCGCCACCTCGGTCACCGTCTGCAGCAGGCGCAGCTGCATGGCGGCGGGGTCGGCGGCCATCAGCCGGGCGGCCTGCGCCAGCTTGCGCGAGGCCTGGAACTCACCGTCGGCGGTGATGACGCGCGCCCGCCGCTCACGCTCGGCCTCGGCCTGCCGGGACATCGAGCGCTTCATCGACTCGGGCAGCGTGACGTCCTTGATCTCGACCCGCTCGATCCGGACGCCCCACGGGCCCTCGGTCGGCGCGTCCAGCTCGTCGCGCAGGATCGCGTTGATCCGCTCCCGCTCGCCGAGCAGCTCGTCGAGGTCGCTGCGACCGATCACCGAGCGCAGCGAGGTCTGGGCCACCTGGGAGACCGCGTACATGTAGTTCTGCACGTTGACCGTGGCCTTGACCGGGTCGACCACGCGGAAGTAGACGACCGCGTCGACCCGTACGGAGATGTTGTCGTGGGTGATGCCCTCCTG
>JAWWOM010000388.1:0-6871 GCA_033851655.1 Frankiales bacterium | reverse complement strand
GCCTCGTACGTCGCGGGTGGCCCGTCCTGGCCGAGGATCTCGCGCAGCACGATGGCGGCGTGGTACATCGAGACGTGGGTGAACGCGCCCTTGCCGACCACGTCACCCAGTCCCCACACCCCGTCGGCCGTACGCATCCGGTCGTCGACAGGCAGCGCCCGCAGCGACTCATCGACGCCGATTGCCGCAACACCAAGGGAAGCCAGGTCGACCGTGCGGCCGGTCGCGACCAGCAGCTGCGCCCCGGAGACCTGGCCGTCCGGGAGCGTGACGGTGAACCGCTGACCGTCGTACGACACCTGCTCGGCGTGGCCGCCGAGGCGCACGTCGATGCCCTCGTCCGTGAACACCTTGAGCACCAGGTCGCTGCTCTCGGGTTCCTCCATCGGGATCAGTCGCGGCGAGCCCTCCACCACGGTGACCTTGGCGCCGAACCGCGAGAACACCTGCGCCAGCTCGACACCGACCGCTCCGCCGCCGAGGACGACCAGCGACTCCGGCACGTCGGCCGTCTCGATCGCTTCGTGGTTGGTCCAGAACGGAGTGCCGGCCAGGCCGGCGATCGGCGGCACGGCTGGCTTGCTGCCGGTCGCGAGCACGATTGCCTTGCGGACCCGAAAGACCTGCTCCCCGACCGTCACCTCACCCGGAGCCGTCACCTTGCCATGCCCCCGCACGAAGTGGCCGCCCTTGCCCTCGAACCGGTCCACCGCGACCTTGTCGTCCCAGTTGTCGGTGGCCTCGTCACGGATCCGCCTGGCGACCGGCGCCCAGTCCGGGGCAACCGTCGCCGAGCCGGCCATGCCGTCGATCCGCCGGCCCTCGGCCAGCAGGTCCGCCGCCCGGATCATCATCTTGCTCGGCACGCAGCCCCAGTACGGGCACTCGCCGCCGACCAGCCGCTCGTCGACGCCCACCACGTCGAGCCCGGCCTCTGCGAGCTTGCCGGCGACCTCCTCGCCGCCCGGGCCCAGGCCCACGACGACGACATCAACCTCGCGGGCCTCGTACGGCATGGTGCAGCTCCCCTCGTCGGGCGGTGTTCGTCCACCCTCGTCTGCCTGCCCTCGCGCGGCAAGACGGTAGGAAGTTCTTTAGGCTTACGTAATGGCATCGGACACGATCAACTGGACGACCGTCTCATCACTCGCCACCGGCATCGGCACGCTGGTGCTCGCGGCCGCGACCTTCGCGTCCGTCCGGTCCGCCAACCGCACCGCGAGGCTGACCGAGGCATCACACCAGGCAGACCTCCGGCCGCTGCTGCTGCCGTCGCGGTTCCACGACGCCGCAGAGAAGGTCGGCTTCGTCGACGGACGGTGGTTCAAGATCGCCGGCGGCCGCGGGATCGCCGAGGTGGAGGGCGACGTCGTCTACCTGCTGATGTCGCTGCGCAACGTCGGTACCGGGATCGCTGTGCTGCACGCGTGGCACCTGACCACCGTCGACCCGGACCCGCAGACCGCTGACGCGCCCGACGTCGAGGACTTCCGCCGGCTGACCCGCGACCTCTACATCCCCGTCGGCGACAACGGCTTCTGGCAGGGCGCGTTCCGCGACCCGTCGGAGCCGGACTTCCAGGCTGCTGTCGAGGCGATCAAGGCCAGCCAGCCGCTGACGATCGACGTGCTGTACGGCGACCACGAGGGGGGTCAGCGGGTGGTCAGCCGGTTCGTCCTCACCCCGCACGAGGACGCCGGTCACATCCTGGCCGCCTCACGGCACTGGAACATCGACCGGCCCGACCCGCGCTGAAGGGCCGGTCCCCCTCGAGGACCGGCCCTTCAACAGGTGCTGGATCTAGTAGCCGCGGTCGACGCTCTCGCGGACCACGGTGCGGTCACCGGTCGGCGTGGCCGTGTTCTCGCGAACCGTGGTGCGGCTCTCCGACCCGGCGTACGGGTCGACGGCCGGCACTGCCCGACGACGCGGGCCCCAGATCGCCAGCGACATGATCAGGCCGATGACGCCGGCCACGATCAGGATGACGCCGACGAGGACAAGATCGACGTGGGGAACGACTGCGTTGACGGCAAATGCGAGAACCGCGCCTACCGCGATCAGAAATACGCTGAAGCCGGTGCCCATGACGTTTCCTCCTCCATCGCCCGGCCCGGTGGCCGAGATCGTGAAGGGTGTGTACCCCTGGCAATGCGGTTCTATCTCACCCGGACGGGTGAATCCCGTACGCCTGCTCGTGGGCCAGCAGCCATCGCTTCACCGGCAGCCCGTACTCGTAGCCGCCGAGGCCGCCCGCGCCGCGCACGGCGCGGTGGCAGGGCACGAAGGGAGCGAGCAGGTTGCGTCCGCACGCGCTGCCGGCAGCACGCGCGGCTGTGGGTGCGCCTGCCCGCTCGGCGAGGGCCCCGTACGACATGGTCCGGCCGGCGGGGATCTCCGTCAGCGCTGTCCAGATTGCTTGCTGGTACGGGGTTCCCGCCTGCCGGACCGGCACCTCGTCCAGTGCGTTCAGGTCGCCTTCGAGCCAGCGCAGCAGCGCCTTGGTCACGTCGCCGAGGTCGTCGACCTTGGTGTAGCCGGCCGCGTGCGGCATCCTGCGGTGGAGCCGGTCAGGGTCGTCGGTGAACCCGGCGGCGACCACGGTGCCTCCGTCGGTGAACACGGTGAGTGGGCCGGCGGGTGTGCTCATGGTGCTTGCGCTGATCATGTCGTCTCCAGGTTGTGACTGGGTGCCCGGTTGCTGAGAGAGGCCCACAGGTGGACGGCCGCATAGCTGCGCCATGGCCGCCAGCGTTCGGCGTACCGCTCCAGCTCGCGCTCCGTCGCGCTGTTGCCGCTGAGCTGGCTGAACGCCTTGAGCAGGGCAAGGTCCTTGGTGGGAAAGGCATCCGGATCGCGCAGCGCCCGCATCGCGATGTAGGAGGCCGTCCACGGACCGATCCCGCGGATGGACCTCAGCTCGTGCTCCGTGCGCACCTGGTCCGCGCCGGCGTGCAGCAGGACCTTGCCACCCGCAACGGCCGCCGCGAGAGCCTTGAGTGTGTGCGACCGGCTGCCGGTCAGGCCGATGCCGCTGAGATCGCCCTCCGCCACCGTCTCCGCCGCAGGGAAGAGATGGGTGACGGTGCCGAAGGCTTCTTCGAGCGGGGTCCCGAGCCGGCGCACCAGCCGCCCGGCAAATGTCGAGCCTGCCGCCACGCTGACCTGCTGGCCGAGGACCGCGCGGACGGCCAGCTCGAAGCCGTCGTACGCGCCGGGCACCCTCAAGCCTGGTCGCTTGTCGAGCAGTGGTGCGAGCAGCGGATCCTCGCCGAGCACCTCGTGTACGGCAGCCGGATCGGCGTCGAGGTCGAACATCCTGCGAGCTGCGGCTACATCCCTTGCCAGGGAGCCGATGTCGGTCCCTGTGAGCTTGAGCGTCAGTCGTTCACCGATGCCGACGATCTCGAGAATGCCGCCGCCGGTGGAGCTGCGCACGGCCCGCCGGTAGGAGACTCCGTCGACCTGCTCGGTGCCAGGGACGGCGCGGACGCTCAGGTAGTCGGTGGTCGACGCCACGTCGAGGGGCGCCCTGGACGCGAGCGGGAGGCTGATGCCCGTGCCGTGCCGGCGTCGCACGCCTCCCCTCAACGCTGAGGGCGGTCTCCCGTACGCGGCCAGCATGCTGTCGTTGAACTGGCGGACGCTGGAAAAGCCTGACCCGAAGGCGATGTCGGTGATGGGCAGGTCCGTCTCGTGCAGGAGCCGGAGGGCGAGCTGATGGCGGCGGGTGCGGGCCACGGCCAGCGGGCCGGCGCCGAGCTGCTGGAAGAACAGCCGATGCAGCTGACGTTCACCGACGCCCAAGCTGGCGGCGAGCCCGGGAACGCCTGCTGAGTCGACGATCCCGTCCGCGACGAGTCGCAGTCCCCGGCCGACCAGGTCACCGGCCCCGTCCCAGGCCCGGCTGCCGGGTGCGGCCTCCGGCCGGCACCTGCGGCAGCTGCGGTAGCCAGCGGCCTCCGCTGCGGCAGCGTGCCGGAAGAACTCCACGTTGCGCTCGAGCGGGGTGCGTGCCGGGCAGATCGGCCGGCAGTAGATGCCGGTCGTACGGACGGCGGTGAAGAACTGGCCGTCGAAGCGGCTGTCGCGACTGCTCACCGCGCGGTAGCAGACGGCCGGGTCCAAGCTCATGCGTCATTTCTACCTGTGTCCCGAGTCACGGACTGGCGGGTTTCGGACATTGTGGCCGCGGTTCCGGCACAAGGCGTCGGCCGGGACGGTGGTCAGGGTGCCATGGGGGCAGCGGCGTCGCGGTGATCCCGCTGGTCTGGTGCTCGACGCGGTGGAGAGATTCAATAAGGGGCGGAGCGGGGCGAGGTCGGTGCCCACGCCACGGGCTCGCGTCGCGCCGCTCCAGCGTAGGGCCGGCCTTGGAGGTCGAGCATGAGCGAACGGGTCGCCTCTGTGGGCCGGGTCGGGCCTCATCTGGTCCGCGATCGTGAGGGGCCGGCGAAGCGACCTTGAGCGGTGAGCAGCTGGGTGCGCTGGTGGAGGAGCAGGCCGCGTTGCGACGGGTCGCGACGCTGGTGGCGCGTGGGGTGCCGCCGGAGGAGCTGTTTGCGGCCGTCACCGATGAGGCCTGCCGGCTGCTCTCCGTCGAGTACGCGAGCCTGGCCCGGTACGAGCCCGGCGGCGTGTGCACCTTGGTCGCCTGCAGCGGGAGGGGTGGCCTGCTGCCCGATGTCGGCAGCCGGTTGATCTTGGGGGGGATGAACGTCCATACGCTGGTCTACGAGACAGGCCGGTCAGCCCGGCTCGACGACTATGCCGATGCGTCCGGGCCGCTCGGGGCGGCTGCCCGCGAGGGCCGGGCCGGCTCAGGGGCCGGAGCGCCGGTCATCGTCGAGGGGAGCCTCTGGGGGGTGATGGGCGCCTACTCCCCTGCGGGTCAGCCGCTGCCGTTGGACACCGAGCAGCACCTCACCCATTTCACCGACCTGGTGGCGACGGCGATCGCCAACGCCGAGAGCCGCGCCGAGATCGGCCGGCTCGCCGAGGAGCAGGCGGCGCTGCGCAGAGTCGCGACCCTGGTGGCGCGAGGACCGTCGCCGGAGGAGCTCTTCACCGCGGTCACTGCGGAGGTCGGCAGGCTGCTCGGCGTGCATCTCGCCGGGATGGCTCGGTACGAGAGCAATGACACGCTGACCGTGCTGGCTGCCTGGGCGGCCGAAGGCGAGCACCCGCTGGTCCCGGGGCCGTGGCCGATCGAGGGGGGTGATCTCGCATCGACGATCTGGAGGACGGGCCGCTCCGTCCGGATCGACGACTATGACGCCGTCCCCGGGCGCATCGCCGCGTTCGTTCGCGAGCGGCTCGGGATCGGCTCCTCGGTCGGCAGCCCGATCGTCGTCGAGGGGCGGTTGTGGGGCGCTCTGTTCGTCCACTCGAAGCAGGGCGAGCAACCGTTCCCCCAGGACACCGAATCGCGGCTCACGGACTTCACGGAGCTCCTCGCCACGGCGATCGCGAACGCCGAGAGCCGGGCCGGTATCGCCCGGCTGGCCCAGGAGCAGGCCGCGCTGCGCCGGGTCGCGACGCTCGTCGCAAGCGGTACGCCACCGGAGGGCCTCTTTGCGGCGGTCGTCGAGGAAGTCGCGGAGCTGCTTCCGGTCGCGTTCGCTGCGCTGGCCCGCTACGAGTCCGACGGCACGATGACCGCCGTCGCGACCTCGAGCCAGGTTGCCGACCGCTTCCCGGCTGGTAGCCGGTGGCCCCTCGAAGGGAACAACGTCAGCACGATCGTGGCGCGCACCGGCCGTCCGGCCCGGATCGACAGCTACGCCGGTGCCACCGACAAGCTCGGCGCCGCCATTCGCGAAGGGGGCCTCGGCTCAGGCATCGGGACGCCGATCCTGGTCGAGGGCCGCCTCTGGGGCGTGATGACCGCGAGCTCGAGGCCGGAGCAGCCGTTGCCGCCGGACACCGAGGTGCGCCTCGCCACCTTCACCGAGCTCGTGGCGACGGCGATCGCGAACGCGGAGAGCCGCGCCGAGCTGACGGCCTCCCGCGCGCGGATTGCCGCCGCCGCCGACGAGACGCGGAGGAGGATCGAGCGCGATCTGCACGACGGCACCCAGCAGCGGCTCGTCTCGCTCGCGTTGGAGCTGCGCGCGGCGCAGGCTGCCGTGCCGCCGCAGCTCGGAGACCTCGAGTCCGCCTTGTCCCGGGTTGTCGACGGGCTGTCGACCGTGTCTGACGAGCTCCGGGAGATCGCCCGGGGGATTCACCCGGCGATCCTGTCCGAGGGGGGCCTGAAGCCGGCGCTCAACGCGCTCCGCCGTCGTTCCGCCGTGCCGGTCGAGCTCGCCCTGCACCCCGGACGCCGGCTGCCGGAGCGAGTCGAGGTCGCGGCGTACTACGTGGTGTCCGAAGCGTTGACCAACGCCGCAAAGCACGCGCAGGCATCGGTGGTGAACGTGGAGCTCGACACCCACGACGCGTTCTTGCAGCTGACCATCCGCGACGACGGGATCGGGGGAGCCGACCCCAGCCACGGATCCGGACTGGTCGGGCTCAGCGATCGAATCGCAGCGCTAGGCGGCACGCTCCAGGTGACCAGTCCCATCGGCAGCGGCACCACGCTGCTGATCGAGGTCCCGCTCGAATCCCCCGACGGCCGGTTGTCGCTCACCCCGTGACGGGGATGTGCCGCCAGCGGTGGTACCCGGAGATCACCAGCGGACCTGTCTCAGGGGGCGGCCCGGGCGAACGTCTCGACCGGATCTGCGCCTGCGCCGATGGCGCAGATGAGCTGGATCCGGGCGCTGTACGGCGTACGGAGACCCGCCAGGATCAAGCCCCGCTCTCGGGCATCGACATCACCGCCGGCGCCCGCGTAGCGTCCGCCGACCGGGCCGGCGTGCGTGCG
>JAWWOM010000374.1:0-4306 GCA_033851655.1 Frankiales bacterium | reverse complement strand
CCTCCATAATGGCCGAGTGGCGACAGCATCCGCGCTTGAAAAGATCCCTTCGCACGGGTCACTCACCCGGCCGAACATGGTCAGCGTGGGGACAATCATCTGGTTGTCCTCCGAGCTGATGTTCTTCGCGTCCCTTTTCGCGATGTACTTCACGACCAGGGCGGTGCACAAGGGGGTCGACCCTGCGGGCTGGCCACCGCAGGCGATCAACGGCCACTCGATCCTGCACCCGGTGCACCTCAACGTCGGTTTCGCCGCCATCTTCACCGTCGTGCTGATCCTGTCCTCGTTCACCTGCCAGTGGGGCGTCTTCGCCGCCGAGAAGGGTGACGTGGCGATGCTCCGGTTCTGGTTCCTGCTCACCTTCTTCATGGGTGCCGTCTTCGTCGCCGGCCAGGGCTTCGAGTACTTCGTCGAGAACGAGTTCACGATCTCCAGCCACCCGTACGGCTCCGTCTACTACCTCACCACCGGGTTCCACGGCCTGCACGTGATCGGTGGCCTGATCGCCTTCCTGTTCGTGCTGGCGCGGACCACGTTCGGCAAGTTCACGCCGGAGAAGGCGACCTACGCGATCGTGGTCTCCTACTACTGGCACTTCGTCGACATCGTGTGGGTGGGTCTGTTCGCGACCATCTACCTGATCCACTGAGCCCTAGGTGACCCACGTGACCTCCCCCTCCCTCCCGGCCCGCCGCACGGCGAGATCCCGGCTGGCCGGCGTCCTCACCCTGGTGATCGCGCTCACGCTGCTGGGCGGGCTCTACGCAGCCCTGGCGCCGAGCACCCACGCCGCCGTTCCGGTCTACACGCCCCAGCAGATCGCCGCCGGCCACGACCTGTTCCTGCGCGGCTGCTCCTCCTGCCACGGCACCAACGCCCAGGGCAGCCGGCAGGCCCCCTCGCTGATCGGCGTCGGGCCGGCAGCCGTGGACTTCCAGGTCTCCACCGGCCGGATGCCGCTCGCCTCGTTCTATGCCCAGGCCGAGCGCAAGCCCTCCCGCTACAGCGAGGCCGAGATCGCCGAGCTCGCGGCGTACGTCTACTCCGCAAGCGGCAACACCGGCCCGCTCGTCCCCACCGTCACCGCCAAGGACCTCGCCTCGGCCGACCTCGCCCACGGTGGTCAGCTGTTCCGCTACAACTGCGCCCAGTGCCACGGCGCCAGCGGCGGCGGCGGCGCCATCTCCGGCGGCGGCTACGCCCCTGACCTGGCCCAGGCCGACGCCAAGACGATCTACGAGGCGATGCTGACCGGGCCGGAGCAGATGCCCAAGTTCAACCAGCTGCCCGTGCAGACCAAGAACGACATCATCAAGTACGTGCAGGACGTCACCCGCAAGGGCGTCAACGCCGGTGGCCAGCCGATCGGCAAGATCGGCCCGGTTCCCGAGGGCCTGGTCGCCTGGTCCGTCGGCATCGGCGCCTGCATCGTGTTCACCCTGTGGATCGGCGCCCGGCGATGACCGACGACACCACCACCCCGGACGAGAGCGCCGGCCGCAGGCCCAAGGGCCAGCCGGCCAAGGGCAGCTCCACGACAGCGTGGCAGGACCAGGGCTCGCTGATCGAGCGACTCAGGGCCAGGGGCAACGACCGCAGCCGCCAGGAGAACGAGGCTGAGGCCGACGCGATCTCGCAGACGGAGGCCCAGTTGGTACACGAACGCGAGGCGGCGGGCGAGCGCGGGGCCATCTACGCCGCGCCCGGCGAGCACGACCACGCCGAGCACGGTGGTGAACCGCTGCGCCCAGCCGTCATCCCGGCGCACCACGAGCCCACGCCCGAGGAGATCGTCCGTACGGAGAAAAAGGCCGAGCGGGTCGCCTCCGCGCTGTTCCTGCTCTCCAGCGCCTGCGTCATCGGCTTCATGGCCAGCTACCTCTGGATCAACGTCCACCAGCACCCGACGGCGCTCAACGTGGCGCTGGGCAGCACGCTGGCCGGTGCGCTGTTCTTCATCGGCGCCGCGGCCATCGTCTGGGCCAAGGGGATCATGCCGCACGAGCCGGCCGTCCAGGCGCGCTACCCGGACAAGTCCGGCGACGCCGACAAGGCGGCGCTGGCCGAAACCTGGCTCGAAGGGGTCGCCGAGAGCGGTGCGACCCGGCGCAAGATGTTGCTGGGCACGATGACGGTCTCGATGGGCACCCTGGCTCTGCCTGCGGTGTTCATCCTGCGCGACCTCGGCCCGTCGCCGTACAGCGCCAAGGGGGGCAAGAACCTGCTCGACGTCACGGCCTGGGCCAAGGACATGCGCCTGGTCGACATCGTGACCCAGCTGCCGGTCAACATCGCCGACGTCGGCGTCGGGTCCCTCACGACGGTCGTGCCCGAGCACCATGGCAGCGCCTCGGCGGACTCCTCGGTGATGGTGGTCCGGCTCAACCCCGAGGACCTGAACCTGCCGGCGTTCAAGGCCGACGAGGTGCTCCAGGGCATCATCGCCTACTCCAAGATCTGCACCCACGCAGGCTGCCCGGTCAGCCTGTACGAGCAGCAGCGGCACCACTTCCTCTGTCCCTGCCACCAGTCGACCTTCGACGCGGCCGACCGCGGCAAGGTGCTCTTCGGTCCCGCTGCGCGTGCGCTGCCGATCCTGCCCATCTACGCTGACGACCAGGGTTTCCTGCACGCTGTGGACTCGTTCCGGGAACCGGTCGGACCGTCCTTCTGGGAGCGCGGATGAGCACCGGTACGTACAAGCGGCGGGCCAAGCCCAATCCGGCCGCGGAGGCCGGCAAGGCCGGTTTCGAGTTCTTCGACGACCGGCTGAACAGCGCCAAGTACGTCCGCAAGACCCTCAACAAGGTCTTTCCGGACCACTGGTCGTTCATGCTGGGCGAGATCGCCCTCTACTCCTTCATCATCCTGCTGATCTCCGGCACCTTCCTGACCCTGTTCTTCAGCCCGAGCGACCACGAGGTCATCTACAACGGCCACTACGGGCCGCTCAACGGGCTGAAGATGTCCGAGGCCTACGCCTCGACGCTCAACCTCAGCTTCGACGTCCGCGGTGGCCTGCTCATGCGGCAGGTGCACCACTGGGCGGCGCTGCTGTTCCTGGTCAGCATCGTCGTGCACCTGATGCGGGTGTTCTTCACCGGCGCCTTCCGCAAGCCGCGCGAGGTCAACTGGCTGATCGGCACCGGCCTGCTCACCCTCGGCCTGCTCGAGGGCTTCGCCGGCTACTCGCTGCCGGACGACCTGTTCTCGGGCACCGGCCTGCGGATCGGCTACTCGATCGTCGAGTCGATCCCGGTGGTCGGCACCTGGCTGGCCTTCTTCCTCTGGGGCGGTGAGTTCCCCGGGCACGGCTTCCTGTCCCGGCTTTACACGATCCACATCCTGCTGCTGCCAGGGCTGATCCTCGCCCTGGTCACCGTGCACCTGCTGATCATCTGGTACCAGAAGCACACCCAGTTCCCGGGCGCCGGGCGGACCGAGACCAACGTCGTCGGCTCCAAGCTCTTCCCGACCTACGCCGCCAAGGGTGGTGGCTTCTTCTTCCTGGTCTTCGCCGTCGTCACCCTGCTCGGCGCGCTGGTCCAGATCAACCCGGTCTGGTACTGGGGCCCCTTCGACCCGGCCCAGGTCTCAGCCGGCACCCAGCCGGACTTCTACCTCGGCATGCTCGACGGCGCCCTGCGCGTGATGCCCGGCTGGGAGATCCACCTGTGGCACACGTTCACGATCCCGATCAACATCCTGTTCCCAGCGGTGATCCTGCCCGGCATCATGTTCACGCTGCTCGGCGCCTGGCCGTGGATCGAGAAGCGATGGGTCACCCACGACTACGGCTACCACCACCTGCTCGACCGGCCGCGGGACAATCCGGTACGCACGGGCGCCGGCATGATGGCGCTGGTCTTCTACGCCATCCTGCTCTTCGCCGGCGGCAACGACATCATCGCCAAGACCTTCCACATCTCGCTCTACTACACGACCTATGCGTTCCGGTGGGGGCTGCTGCTCGGGCCGCCGATCGCCTACTGGGCGACCAAGCGGTTCTGCTACGGGCTGCTCCAGCGTGAGGCCGACGAGCTGCACCACGGCGTCGAGACCGGCACCATCAAGCGGCTGCCGCACGGCGAGTTCATCGAGGTGCACGGCGAGCTCACCAAGCGCCGGCGCGACATCCTCGACCCACGCCCGGAGCCGACGCCGGAGGAGGTGCCGGAGGTCGAGCGGCCGCGCCAGCGCATCGGCATCGGCACCGGCCGGCGCGGCCGGCTGGCCGACTTCTTCTTCACCCGCGACGAACCGGTCGTGGTCGAGCGCGACGAGGCCGACACCACGCACACCC
>JAWWOM010000366.1:0-18011 GCA_033851655.1 Frankiales bacterium | reverse complement strand
CGTTCAAGCGGACCTGGAGCGCCGGCTACGCGACAGCGAGCGGCTGGCGCGGCTACCACACGGTCGACGTGATCACCATCGCCGGCCGCAAGACCCGGCTGCGGCACATCGCCGTCTACCTCCAGCGCGGCAACGCGCTGATCCAGGTGGACGAGATCGCCGCTGTCAGCGGGCACAACTCCGCCGTGCAGGAGGCCCGCCGGCTCGCCGTACAGCGGCAGCTGGCCGCGCGGGTCAGCCTGGCCGCCGCGACCTGAGGCTCAGAGCCGCCAGAGTACGGCAGTTGCGTGAGGCGGGTGGGCTATAAGTCGTGGCGGGTCTTGACCAGCCTCGGCCCTCCGTTAGACGCCTGACGCGCCCCACCGCGTCCAACGCCCAACGCTCACGCACCCTCGGGCTCCGGGATCCGAGCGGCCAAGCGAAGCCCCGGATTTGTACCCACCGCCTCACGCAACTGGCGCACTCAGAGCCGCCAGAGCAGCAGCAGCGCCCGGTCGTCGCTTGCGCCGGAACGCATCGCGGTGAGCAGCCGCTCGGCGCCGCCGGCGAAGCCCTGGCCGATCAGCCGTTCGGCCTCGCCGACCAGCTTGTCGATGCCGAGGTCCAGGTCGCGGCCGGGCAGCTCGACGACGCCGTCGGTGTAGAGCAGCAGCGCATCGCCGGAGGCGAGCCGGCCGTGCAGCTGGTCGTACGCGACCGATGGCATCAGCCCGAGTGCCGTGCCCTCGACCTCTGCGACCGCCCACCGACCGCTGCCGGCGACGAACTGGACGGCAGGCGGGTGGCCGGCACTCTCGATGGTGTAGGAACCGGTCCGCAGGTCGAGAACCAGGTGTACGGCGGTGGCGAAGCCCTCGTCCCAGCCCTGGCGCAGCAGATAGTTGTTGGCGGCCGGGAGGAACTCCCCGGGCGGCACGGCGCCGAGCAGGGCGCTGAGCGCTCCCGAGCACAGCAGCGCCCGGGTGCCCGCATCGATGCCCTTGCCGGACACGTCCACGACGGCGACCTCGAGGGTGCCCTCGTCCGGGGAGAGCGTCGAGACGACGAAGTCGCCGCCGAAGGACGCTCCCCCGGCGGACTCGAGCCGCATCTCGTGCCGCCAGCCGGAGGGCAGTCGCGGCAGCCGTCCCTGGTCGGCCAGCGCGTCCCTGAGCTCGAGCAGCATCGACTCGCCGCGCAGGCCGAGGCCGCCCACCGTCTTGCGTGCTGCGGCCACGTACGCAGCGAGCCCGCCACCGATCGCGATGACGATCAGCGAGATCACCCGTGCGCTGCTGAAACCCAGCGTGCTGACCTGGAGCAGCGCGACGACGACGACGCCGGCCATCAGCAGGACCACGCCGCGCAGGCTCAAGGTCAGCGCACTGACCATGATCGGCAGCAGCAGGAGGGAGATCGGTACGCGGGTGGCTCCGAACGACCACGATGCGGCGCCGATCGCGGCGACGACGACCAGCAGCCCGAGCAGTGCCGACCGCTCGGCGTCGAGGCGCCGGTCGGCCTGCGCCCAGCCGGGGTCAGGGTCACGGCCGTCCGCCGCGCCGTCCCGCCTGCCGGCGGTTAGTTGCCAGCTCATGATCAGCGAAGCCTATCGGTACGATGTCCATCGCTACCGAGGAGGCATCCCCGTGACCGCCACACCTGCCGACCCCACCGGCGCCGGCGAGCCTGTGCCGGCCGAGGAGCCCGCGGCCGCGCTGGAGCCGGCGCCGTTGCGTCGCCCGGCCGAACGGCGCCGCCAGGGCGGCGACGGTCTCGGGTCGCTCGTCGGCGGCGGCAGCTCGCAGGTCGGTACGAGCGGGGCGATGCGCGCCCGCGACGTCTCGCGGCCGCGCTGAGCTCAGCCGATCGTGGGCAGCTCGCCGGTCTGCTCGTACGCGGTCAGCATGGTGATCCGGCGGACGTGCCGCTCCTCGCCGGTGAAGGCGGTGCCGAGGAAGGTGTCGACGAAACCGATCGCTTCGTCCTCGCTGACCATCCGGGCGCCGAGGCTGATGACGTTGGCATCGTTGTGCAGCCGGCCGAGCCGCGCCGTCTCCTGGGTCCACGCCAGTGCCGCCCGTACCCCCGGCACCTTGTTGGCCGCGATCGCCTCACCGTTGCCGGAACCGCCGATGACGACCCCGAACGAGCCCTCCTCGGCAACGGTTGCGGCGGCGGCGGCGAGCACGTACGGCGGATAGTCGTCCTCGGCGTCGTAGGAGTACGGACCGCAGTCGATCGGCTCGTGCCCCTCGCCGGTGAGATGGTCGATCAGCCGCTGCTTCAGCTCGAAGCCGGCATGGTCCGAAGCCAGGAATACCCGCATGGCGAGACAGTCTGGCAGGTGCCGGTCACGGCAGGCCAGCAGGTCTCGGCTCTGGGTGCCCGGCGCCGCCGCAGCAGGCGCGTCAGAGCTGGAGGGACTTGAGATAGCTGAACCCCTCGATGCCGTGCCGGCCGAGCTCGCGGCCCCAGCCGGACGCGCCCACCCCGCCGAACGGCGCGAGCGGGTTGAACGCTGCGCCGTTGATGGCCACCTGGCCGGTGCGCATCCGCCTGGCGAAGGCAACGGCGACGTCGAGGTCGCCCGACCAGACGGCACCGGACAGTCCGTACGGGCTGGCGTTGGCCAGGTTGACGGCCTCGTCCTCCGAGGCGTAGCCGAGCACGACCAGCACCGGCCCGAACACCTCCACACCGTGGATGTGGTCCGAGGGGCCGAGATGCGTGAGCACGGTCGGCCGGACGAAGAAGCCGCTCTCGACGCCGTCCGGACGACCCGGTCCACCGGTCACCACGGTGCTGCCGGCGGCGATGGAGTCGGCCAGCAGCCGCTGGACCCGCGCCCACTGCTGCTGTGACGCCAGCGGGCCGAGCTTGGCTTCCATCGACCGAAAGTGCTCTGCAGCAAGGAAAGCAGCCTCGTCGATCCGATCCTGCGGCACGATGAGCAGGCTCAGCGCATTGCACGTCTGACCCGAGTTGAGCAGCACGCTCGCAGCGGTGGACCGCACGGCGAGCCCGAGATCGGCGTCGGGCAGGACCACCGCCGCCGACTTGCCGCCGAGCTCGAGGATCGTGGGTACGAGTCGTGCTGAGGCCGCCTGGCCGACCTCGATCCCTCCGCGCAGCGAGCCGGTGAACGAGACCAGGTCGATCTCGTGGTGGGCGACGAGGGCGGAACCGACGTCGGAGCCCGTACCCGAGAGCAGGTTGAGCACGCCCGGCGGGAAGCCGGCCGCGTGCGCCGCATCGAAGAGCCGATGGACGACCAGCGGCGCGACTTCGCTGGGCTTGACCACGACGGTGCAGCCGGCGGCCAGGGCGGCGCCGACCTTGGCGACGACCTGGTGCAGCGGGTAGTTCCACGGTGTCAGGGCGGCGACCACGCCGACCGGCTCCCGGACGACGAGGGAGCTGCCGATCCGCTCCTCGTACTGCGGCTCGGCCAGCACCTCGACGAAGCCGGCCAGCACCTCAAGCGGCAGGTCGACCTGGACGGCCTCGGCCACCCGGCGCGGGACCCCGAGATCCAGCATCACGTCAGCGACCAGCTCCTCGCGCCGGAGCACCAGCTCACCGTGCAGCCGCTGGAGCAGCTGCGCCCGCACGACCGGGGCCGAGCTGCCCCAGCCGTCGGCGAAGGCCCGACGGGCAGCGCGGCAGGCGAGGTCCGCGTCCTCCGCGGAGCCGGCCGCCACCTGGGCGACCACCAGCTCGGTACGGGGATCCGTGACGTCGATCAGCTCTGCGGACGTGGACGCCCGCCAGCCGCCGCCGATATAGAGGTCAGTCGAAGATCGGGTCGCGGTCACGCGTCCGCTTCAGCTCGTAGAACCCCTCGGTGCCGGCGACCAGGACGACGCCGTCCCACAGCCGCCCGGCGGCCTCGCCGCGCGGGATCGGGGTGACGACCGGGCCGAAGAACGCGGTGCCCTGGGTGTGGATGACCGGGGTGCCGACGTCGTAGCCGACCGGGTCCATGCCCTCGTGGTGGCTCTTGGCGAGTCGCTCGTCGAACTCGTCGCTGTCCGCTGCGTCGGCCAGGCGGGTCGGCAGCCCGGCCTCGATCAGGGCAGCCTCGTACGTGGCCCGCTCGCGGGGCAGCTTCTCGTGGTGGAACCGGGTGCCGAGGGCCGTGTACAGCGGCAGCAGCACCTCCGGTCCGAACTCCTCCTCGGCGGCGATGCAGATCCGGACCGGCCCCCAACCGGTGGCGAGCGCGGACCTGTAGGCCTCGGACAGCTCCTCGCGGTCCTTGTTGAGCAGGGACAGGCTCATCACGTGCCAGTGCGGGTCGAGGTCACGCACCTGCGCTGCCTCGAGGACCCAACGAGACGCGATCCAGGCCCACGGGCACATCGGATCGAACCAGAAGTCGAGGCGGTTGGTGGCGGCGGCCGGGTCAAGGGTCTCAGTCATGTGGGCGACAACTCCACCGGGACCGCTGCCGATTCCCGTTCGGCCCGGACCTGTCTCAACGCGACCACGGCGGCCCAGCTCGCGGCGGTGAAGGGTACGGCGAAGACCGCTCCCCAGATGCCGGCGAGGACCGTGCCCGAAGTCAGGACGAGGGCGATGGCCAAGGGGTGCAGGTGCACGTAGCGGCCGACGACGAACGGCTGGAGCAGGTGTGCCTCGGCCTGGTTCTCCGCGATCAGCACGGCGACCAGGATCAGCGCCAGCAGCGGTCCCTGTGTCGCCAGGGTCACTGCGACGGCGAGGCCGCCGGCGACGAGGGCACCTGCCAGGGGCACGAGCGAGCCGATGGCCACCAGCAACGCCAGCGGCAGGGCCAGCGGGACGCCCATCACGGTCAGGGTGATGCCCATCGCGAGACCGTGGAAGAGCGCGACGATCAGGGTCCCCCGTACATAACCGGACAGCGCCCGCCAGGCACCGCGGCCGGCCCGGTCGAAGGGCACCCTGCCGGCGGGCGGCAGCTGGCGGGTGACCCAGGCAAAGATCCCCTCGCCGTCATAGAGCAGGAAGAACCCGACGAAGAAGGAGAGGACGGCACCGGAGAGCACCTCCGCCAGGATCCCGGCGCCCGAGATGACGCCCTTGGTCAGCTGGGCCTGGTGGTCCTTGAGGTAGTTCTGCGCGTCCGTCGTGTACTTGTCGATCTGGTCCGGCTGCAGGTGCAGCGGACCATTGACCAGGTAGTCGCGCAGGTCGCCGAGGGTCTTGGTCGCCTCGCTGATCAGCTTGGGGACGTCGGCCGTCGACCGCACGGTGACGCCCCAGGCGACCAGGCCGAACGCGACCCAGACGGTGAGGACCGTGATCCAGGTCGCCAGCGCCGGCGGCAGGCCCTGGCGGCGCAGCCACAGGACGGCGGGCCGGAGCAGGGCGGAGACCAGCACGGCGACACCGAACGGGATGACGACGATCATCAGCCGCTCGGCCAGCCGGAACAGCACGTAGACGAAGACCCCGACGACCAGCAGCTCGGCGCAGGTCAGCGCGGTTCCCCGCAGTCCGGCACGAGCCGGCTGGGGGCCGGGCTCCGTACCCTCGACCTGGTCGTCCACTCGCACTCCCCCTCCGGCCGGTACGGGACACGTGTCGCGAGAGTCCAGCATGACCGGTGACAAGCATGAAAGACTCGGACGACACCCCGTGGGTGAACAGCGCGGTTCCCCGCGGAAGACGGTGCATGAACGTGGAGGCTCTGACCGTGAACAACATGACCCGCGACGAGGCCCAGGCTCGCGCCCGTCTGCTGCGCGTGAACGGCTACGAGATCGCGCTCGACCTCACCACCGGCGACACCAACTTCCGGTCAGCGTCGACCGTGACCTTCTCCTGCGCGACCCCGGGGGCGGCCAGCTACATCGACCTCACCGCCGACGAGGTCCGCGAGATCGAGCTGAACGGGGTGCCGCTCTCCCCCGCCGACCACTTCGACGGCAACCGGGTCAGCCTGCCGGGCCTGGCGGCCCAGAACACGCTCCGGATCGTCGCCGAGTGCGCCTACATGAACACCGGCGAGGGCCTGCACCGCTTCGTCGACCCCGTGGACAAGAGCGTCTACCTCTACAGCCAGTTCGAGACGTTCGACGCGCACCGCATGTACGCGTGCTTCGACCAGCCGGACCTCAAGGCGACGTTCCGCCTTACGGTGACCGCGCCCGCTGACTGGCAGGTCGTCACCAACACGGCGGCCGCGAGCGTCTCCGAGCCGGACGCAGCGGGGGTCCGTACGCACGCCTTCGCGGTCACGCAGCCGATGTCGACCTACATCACGGCCCTGATCGCCGGGCCCTACCACGGGGTCTTCGACACCTACACCGCGGCCGACGGCACCAGGATCCCGCTGGGCATCTACTGCCGGTCGTCCCTGGCCGAGTTCCTGGACGCGGACTCGCTGTTCGAGGTGACCCGGCAGGGGTTCGACTTCTTCCACGGACTCTTCGACTACCCCTACCCGTTCGGCAAGTACGACCAGCTGTTCGTGCCGGAGTTCAACGCGGGCGCGATGGAGAACGCGGGGGCGGTGACGTTCCTCGAGGACTACGTGTTCCGGTCCAAGGTCACGGACTACGCCTACGAGCGGCGGGCCGAGACGGTCATGCACGAGATGGCGCACATGTGGTTCGGCGACCTGGTCACGATGCGCTGGTGGGACGACCTGTGGCTCAACGAGTCCTTCGCGACCTACGCCAGCGTGCTCTGCCAGAGCGAGGCGACGAGGTGGAAGAACGCCTGGACGACGTTCGCCAACGTCGAGAAGACCTGGGCCTACCGGCAGGACCAGCTGCCCTCCACCCACCCGATCGCCTCCGACATCGTCGACATCGAGGCAGTCAAGGTCAACTTCGACGGCATCACCTACGCCAAGGGCGCCTCGGTGCTCAAGCAGCTGGTGGCGTACGTGGGCCGGGACGCGTTCTTCACCGCCATCCGCGGCTACTTCAAGGCCAACGCCTGGGGCAACACCACGCTGCAGGACCTGCTGCAGGAGCTCCAGCAAGCCAGCGGGCGCGACCTCGCCGCGTGGTCGGCGCAGTGGCTCGAGACCGCCGGCGTCAACACGCTGCGGCCGGCGTTGGAGCTGGCCGAGGACGGGACCTTCAGCGCCTTCGCGGTGCTCCAGGAGGCCCCTGCCGACCACCCGACCCTGCGGTCGCACCGGGTCGGCGTCGGACTCTACGACCACGTCGACGGCCAGCTGGTACGGCGCCGTACGGTCGAGATCGACGTCGCCGGCGAGCGCACCGAGGTGCCCGAGCTGGTCGGTGAGCGCCGGCCCGACGTGGTCCTGGTCAACGACGACGACCTGGCGTACGCCAAGATCCGCCTCGACGAGCGGTCACTGGCCACGATCATCACCGACATCGGTGCCTTCGCCGACTCGCTGCCCCGTGCCCTGTGCTGGGCTGCGGCGTGGGACATGACCCGGGACGCCGAGATGGCGGCGACCGACTACCTCACGTTGGTGCTCTCCGGCATCTCCCGGGAGACCGACATCGGCGTCGTGACGGCGCTGCTGCGCCAGGCCCAGGGGGCGCTGACCTACTACACCGCGGAGCCGAACATCACCGCCGGCTGGACCCGGCTGGCCGATGCCGCCCATGCCGCGACCTACGCCGCGGCGCCGGGCAGCGACCTGCAGCTGGCCTGGGTGCGCACCCTGGCCTCGGCCGCGCGCAGTGACCGGCACCTGGACCTGATCGCCGCGCTGCTGGACGGCAGCGAGACCATCGAGGGCCTCAGCGTCGACACCGAGCTGCGCTGGACGCTGCTGCGCCGGCTGGTCACCAGCGGGCGGGCCGGAGAGCGGGAGATCGAGGCCGAGCTGGACCGGGACAGCACGGCAGCCGGCGAGCGGCACGCCTACGCTGCCCGTGCCGCTGAGCCCAGAGCCGAGGCCAAGGCCGCCGCGTGGGCGCTGGCCGTCGAGGGCAACGAGCTGCCCAACGCCCTGCAGGCCGCGGTCATCGGCGGTTTCGCCCAGCCGGAGCAGGGCGAGCTGCTGCGCGCGTACGTCGAGCCGTACTTCGCCTGCCTGGTGGACGTGTGGAAGAACCGCACGCACGAGATCGCCGGCAACATCGTCGAGGGGCTCTACCCGGCGGCGCTGGTCGAGCAGGCGACGCTGGACCGGACGGACGCCTACCTGGCAGAGACGGCTGACGTGCCGCCGGCGCTGCGACGGCTGCTGCTCGAGGGCAAGGACAGCATCGCCCGGGCGCTGCGCGGCCGGATCAGGGACGCAACAGGGAGCTGAGCGAGCGACCGGGCGAGACCGTGCTCGCCCCGCGGCGCGGCTTGCCGGCCCGCTGGCCGAGCATCCGGACGCCCTGCAGGATGCCGCCGGACAGGTCACCGCCGGCGAACGAGCTGGTCATCGACAGCGCGGCCAGCGCGCAGTCCCGATCGGTGAGCCGCCCGCGCAGTGCCGAGCCGGTGACGATCTCGACCCGGCGCGCGTTGGGCGCGACCACGACCAGGACGGCCTCCCGGGCACGCGCGCCCAGGGACGCGTGCGCCTGCTCGGCGAAGGCCCGGACGTCGGACGGCACGCCGGCCAGGCCGGGGTCGTCGCCACGGGCGCCGAGCTCGGCCGGGTCCGCGACCAGGACGCTGAACACGACCTGGGCCTCGTCGCTGATCGCCCGTACCTCGCGGCCGATCTCGCGCAGGTCCCGCTCGCTGAACGCCTCACCAGCTGGCACTTGCGCCACCACCCTTGACCACGACGGAGGAGCCGGCGCCGAGCGCGTGCTCTGGGTCGGCGGGGCCGTTGAACCAGACGGCGTCGGCCTGCCAGTCGCGGGTGGGCCGGTAGCGCGGGCGGCGGCGGACGGACGGGCCGTAGGTCAGGGCGGCGACCAGCAGGAAGAAACCCAGCGGGATGCCGACGTAGACCAGCACGACGAACAGCCAGCCGGTGTGGCTCGGCGCCTCGCCGTCGTCGAGCCGGGCCCAGGCCGGCGCGGTGGCGACGAAGGGCAGCGCGAGACCGGTCAGCAGCGCGGTCGTGACGCGTACGAAGCGAGCTCTCACAGTTCCCTCTGCAGGTCGGAGTTGCCGGACGCCAGGCTATCGGACCTGCCCAGCCGATGTGCCACCTGGGCAGCCATCGGCGCGGCCATCAGGTCCTCGAGCAGCTGGGGGTGCCCCTGGCCATCGGCGATCGGCAGCCGCCACGACGGGTACTCGTCAATGGTGCCGGGCAGATTGGGCTGCCGTACGTCGCCCACGACGTCGCTCAAGGAGGCGCCGAGGAGCCGGGCGGGCGTTCGGCCAAGCCACTCGTACAGGCCGAGGATGAAGGTCTCCTCCGGCACCGGCTGACCGTCGTCCGGGGGCAGAATCCCCTTACGCCGCAGGGCATCCAGCCACGCGGCCCGCTCGTGTCGGGCCTGCGCCCACTCGGCATCGGGGTCGCGGAGCAGGCCGAGCCGCTCGCGAACGCGTACGTGCTCACCCTGGAGGAAACCGGCGGCGGTCGGCAGGTCGTGGGTGGTCAGGCTGGCCATCGCCAGCTCGCGCCAGTCCCCGGGCATCACCGGCCGCATCTCGCCGCTGCCCGGGTCCGGGCCGAGCTGGAACCAGAGGAGGTCGCAGCCCAGGACGTGGCGACGGGCCAGCTCCTCGGCGACGTACGGCGCCACCGTGCCGACGTCCTCACCGATCACGACCGCCCCGGCCCGGGCGGCCTCGAGCAGCAGGACGCCGAGCAGCGCGCGGTGGTCGTAGTAGACGAACGCGCCGCGGTCGGCCGACTCGCCCTTGGGGATGCACCAGAGCCGGAACAGGCCGAGCATGTGGTCGATCCGGATGCCGCCGGCGTGGCGCAGCACCGACCGGATCATCTCCCTGAACGGGGCGTAGCCGGCCTCGGCGAGCGCCGTCGGGTGCCACGGCGGCAGGCTCCAGTCCTGGCCGCGCTGGTTGAACGCGTCCGGGGGGGCGCCGATGTGCAGCCCGCCGGCCAGCGTCCCCTGCAGCGCCCAGGCGTCGGCCCCGTACGAGGTGACGCCGACGGCGAGGTCGTGGATCACGCCGATCCGCATCCCGGACTCGCGGGCGGCGTCCTGAGCTGCGGCGAGCTGTTCGTCGCAGAGCAGCTGGAGCCAGCAGTGCCACAGCAGCCGGTCGGCGAGCTCGGCGCGCAACGTGGCCACCTCGGGCGCGCGGGGATCGCGCAGCTCGGCCGGCCAGTCCGGGAAGGCGGGACCGTGCAGCTCGGCGATGGCGCAGTAGGTGGCGAAGCCTTGCAGCGCCTCACCGCCCTCGCGGATGAACCCGGCCAGCGCCGCCGTACGGTCAGCCCCAGGTGGCTGGACGAACAGCAGGGCCAGTGCCCGTTCCTTGGCCTGCCAGCTGGCGTCGCGGTCGATGCTGTCGCTGTGGTTCGCCGGCCGTACGGTGGCCGCCAGCGCGTCGACCTGTGCCCGCACCTCGTCCGGGGCGGCGAGGTAGTCGAGGGTGAGCTCGGGGCGGAGATACTGCGGGGCCCGGAACCTGCGGCTGCTCGGGGAGTACGGCGACGGGTCGAGCGGCGAGACCGGCGGACCCGCGTGCATCGGGTTGACCAGGACCAGGTCCGCGCCCTGGGCGCCGCTCCAGGCCGTCAGCGTGCGGAGGTCCTCGAGGTCACCCACACCCCAGGACCGCTCGGAGCGGAGCTGGTAGAGCTGGGCCGCCCAGCCCCACGACCGGCCGTCGAGCAGGTCCGGCAGCGCGGTGGGGGCGACGATCAAGGTGGCGCTGACCTCCCCCCCGCCGGCCTCGACGACGAGCCGGTGGAAGCCGGGCGGCAGGTCGGCGGGGAGCAGCAGCTCGTGCCCGGCGACCGCCAGCCCCCGTACCTCGCCGTCCTCGAGCTCGGCCCGCGCAGCGGTCGCCGGGCCGCGGAGGTCGACCCCGGCCGGCAGGCCGACGTCGACGACGACCGTCGGGGGCAGCAGCGGTGCGGACTCGCGGGCCAGCCGGAGCGTGGCGGCCGGGTCGGACACGTCGACGCCGAGGGCGGCGAGGACCGCCTCGACCACGTCGTCGGCGATGTCGACCGGGTGACCCGCCCAGTTCTCGTAACCCGTGGCGACGCGATAGTGCTCGGCGAGCGCGGCGAGCGCTGGGGAGTCGGTCACGCCCGAACGTTACCGGAGCCTGGGCAAGCTGAAACCGTCAGGCGCTCGCGGACGCGGCCACGCCGTCGTCCCAGCCGTACTCGTCAACCTCGCCGGCCTCGTCCATCGCGAGGTAGGACCGCCAGCGCGGGTCCATCCGGCCGGTGCTGACGATCCGCCAGGCGGCACCGTTGGGCACCCGCGGTGTCCGGCGCAGCCGCCAGCCCAGGTCGGCGATGTTGCGGTCCGCCTTGACGTGGTTGCAGCGCCGGCAGGCCGACACGACGTTGTCCCAGGTGTGCGGGCCGCCGCGGCTCTTGGGCACGACGTGGTCGAGACTGGTCGCCGGGGCGTCGCAGTAGACGCAACGGCCGCCATCGCGAGCGAAGACGGCACGGCGGGTCAGCGGCACAACGCTGCGGTACGGGACCCGTACGTAGCGACTCAGCCGGATGACCGCGGGAATCGGGAGCGACTGCCGCTCACTGCGCACGACGCCGTCGCCCGGCTCGACGACCACCGCCTTGTGGGCAAGGACCAGCAGCACCGCGCGCCGTTCAGGCACGACGCACAGTGGCTCGAATGAAGCATTCAGCACCAGAGCGTGGGGCACAGCTGGCCTCCTCGGCCGAACCCCGGCGCGTGGCTCGTGCCGGGGATTGCCCTCCTAGTAGACCTGACCCGAGACGTTTGCGCACGCACGTTGGCGTCACTGTGTTGTTCTCGTGTCCTGCACCGGCCTTACTCCCCGGGCATGGCCACTCCCTAGGCTTGCGGCATGAACCTTCCCGCCTACCCGGCCGCCGAGCGCCTGGACATCGTCGAGGACCTCTTCGGCCGCAAGGTCGCCGATCCCTACCGCTGGCTCGAGGATGCCTCCGCGGAGGAGACCGTTTCCTGGCTGGGGGCGCAGGATGCGCTGACCCGCCCCTACCTCGACGGGCTGCCCGGCCGGGACCGGCTGCGGACCCGGATGACCGAGCTGCTCGGGACGGGCGTCATCGGTGGGCCGGCCTGGCGCGGCGAGCGGGCGTTCTTCGTGCGGCGCGACCCGGGGCAGGAGCACGCCGCGGTTTTCGTACGGGAACCGGACGGCGGGGAGCGGGCGCTGGTCGACCCTGCGGCGCTGGACCCGAGCGGACTGACCACCCTGGACGGTTGGCAGCCGGACAAGGAGGGCCGACAGGTCGCCTACCAGCTCTCGGTCGGCGGCGACGAGGAGAGCTCGTTGCTGGTCCTCGACGTCGCGACCGGGGACATCGTCGACGGCCCGCTGCCCCGTACGCGGCACAGCCCGGTGGCCTGGCTGCCCGGTGGGGAGGCCTTCTACTACGTACGGCGGCTGCCGCCGGAGGTGCTGCCGCAGGACGAGGTGCAGTACCACCGGCGGGTCTACCTGCACCGGCTGGGGGCGCCGGCAGAGGACGACGTCGAGGTCTTCGGCGACGGCATGGACAAGACCGGGTTCTACGGCGTCTCGGTGAGCAGGGACGGCAGCTGGCTCACCGTGTCCCGGACGCTGGGGACGGCGCCGCGCAACGACGTGTGGCTGGCCGAGATCTCGTCCGGCGGATGGGAAACGCCTGTGCTGCAGGAGGTTCAGGTCGACGTCGACGCCAGCACAGGGCTGCACGTCGGCAACGACGGGCGGCTGTACGTCTTCACCGACCGCGACGCGCCCAGGGGCCGGATCTGTGTCACTGACCCCAGGACACCGGCGTACGAGACCTGGCGCGAGCTGGTGCCGGAGGACCCGGAGGCGGTGCTGGACGACTTCGCGATCCTCGACGACCTGTTGCTGGTCGGGCGGACGCGGCATGCGGTCAGCGAGCTGTCGGTGCACGACCTGGCCGACGGCGGCTTCCTGCGGGCGGTCCCGCTGCCGGGGGTCGGGGCGATGGGCGGGGTCGGCGCCCGGCCCGAGGGCGGCACCGAGGCGTGGCTGGGTTGGACCGGCTTCGCGACGCCGTCGTGCGTGCTGCGCTACGACGCCGTTGCCGACTCGCTGTCGCTGTGGGCGGAGCCGCCAGGCAAGGTCGAGGTGCCGACGGTGTCCAGCCGGGTGGTGACCTACCCCTCCAAGGACGGCACCCTGGTCCGGATGTTCGTCGTCTCGCCGACCGGTGCCCCTGACCAGCCCCGACCCACGACGCTGTACGGCTATGGCGGGTTCAACATCCCGATGACGCCCGGCTTCTCGGCGGGGATCCTGTCCTGGGTGGAGGCCGGCGGGGTCTACGCGATCGCCTGCCTGCGCGGCGGTTCGGAGGAGGGTGAGGACTGGCACCGGGCCGGTCGTCGTGGTGAGAAGCAGAACGTGTTCGACGACTTCACCTGCGCCGCCGAGTGGCTGATCGCCGAAGGCTGGACAACTCCGTCCCAGCTGGCGATCTCGGGTGGGAGCAACGGCGGCCTGCTGGTCGGCGCTGCGCTGACCCAGCGGCCCGAGCTGTTCGCCGCCGTGGTCTGCTCAGCGCCGCTGCTCGACATGGTTCGCTACGAGGGATCGGGGCTGGGCCAGCTGTGGTCCGACGAGTACGGGACAGCGTCCGTGGCCGAGGAGCTCGAGTGGCTGCTCGGCTACTCGCCCTACCACCACGTGGTCGAGGGCACCGACTATCCAGCGGTGCTCTTCACGGTCTTCGACAGCGACAGCAGGGTCGATCCGCTGCACGCGCGCAAGATGTGTGCTGCCCTGCAGTTCGCCACCGGCTCGGACCGGCCGGTGCTGCTGCGGCGTGAGGCGGACGTCGGGCACGGCGCCCGTTCGGTCAGCCGGGCGGTCGAGCTGTCGGTCGACACGCTGGCGTTCGCTGCTGCCCGCACCGGATTGGTGATCGGAGCGTGACGCTCACGGCCGGCATCGACCTCACGCAGAGCATCTGTGGCGGAGACGGGACCCAGAAGTGGTGCGGGCCAGCGGTTTCCGGCAGCCGGATCGGTCTCATCATCATCCTTGCCGTCGTGGTCCGGCTGCTGGGGCACCGGACGATCAGCCGACTGGTCTCGCGCACTGCCGACGGCATGCCGGTGCCGTTGCGCAAGGTGTCGGTCCGGGCCCGGTCGCTGTTCGTCTCGGAGCCGTCCTCGAGCTCGGAGCGGCGGCGGCAGCGGGCCGAGACCATCGGGTCGGTGCTGCGGAGCATCGTGTCGTTCCTGGTCTTCACCATCGCCTTTGTCATGGTGCTCGACGCGCTCGGGCTCAACATCGCCCCCCTGCTCACCGGAGCCGGGATCGCCGGTGTAGCAGTCGGTTTCGGCGCGCAGAACCTGGTCAAGGACTTCCTGTCCGGCATGTTCATGATCCTCGAGGACCAGTACGGCGTCGGGGACTGGGTCGATGCCGGGATGGCTTCGGGCACGGTCGAGGCGGTCGGGTTGCGGACGACCCGGTTGCGCGACGCGGATGGGACCGTGTGGCACCTGCGTAACGGTGAGATCCTCCGGATCGGCAACTACAGCCAGGGCTGGTCGCGCGTCGTCATCGACGTCCCGATCAACTATGCCCAGTCGGTGGAGCGGGCACAGCAGGTCCTGCTCGCTGCCGCGACGGCTGTCGCAGAGGACCCGGCGTACAGCGACCTGGTGCTCGACCCACCGGCAGTCTGGGGAGTCCAGTCGTACGAGGAGAAGTGGCTGACCCTGCGGATCGTCGTACGGACGCGGGCGCGACGGCAGGACGAGGTCGGCCGCGCGGTGCGGCTCGCCGTCAAGAACGCTCTCGACGCGGACGGGATCCAGAGCCCGGCCGCAGCGGTCGTCAACGTCCCGCCGAGCTGACAAGGGTACGGGCTTGTCACCTCGGGGTGAGGTTCGAGCCCGGCCGGCGGGGCCATCCCAGAGGCACGGTGCTTCGCCTCCACGGACACCCGACAACGCAGGGCCTCATCGGTGCCGCAGCCGACGGGGCCCTTCGCGTTGTCGGGGGCGCCTCAACCGAGGTCGCGAACGAACTCGTCGACGTACCCGTTCCGGTCAACGTCGACGAGGGTGGTGGCGGCGGAGTAGAACGCCACGTGCTGGCCGTCGGGGCTGAGCGCTGACAGATGGCTGTAGCCGTCGCCTTGGACGCCCGCGTTCGAGGTCGACACCCGGCTGGTCGCGCCGGTGTTCCTGTCCAGCCGGAAGACGTCGGGCTGCAGGTTGGTGTCACCCGGCACGAGGTTGCCGGCGTCGGAGTCGAAGGCGACGAAGCGTCCGTCCGCCGAGATGCTGGGCTCGGTGCTGTCGCCGGTGGTCTCGGTTCCGGTGTACGGCCGGGAAACCCTGACGGTGGCGTGCGTCGTCGTGTCGCGCACGTAGACGTCGCGGAAGGTGTTGGCGTCGGCTGGGGGGAGGTCGTTCGCCGAGGACTGGAACGCGACGTAGCTGCCGTCGTTGCTGATGCTCGGGCGCACACTGTCGCCGTTGCCGCCGGCCGTTGCGCTCTGCTCCGAGACCAGCGTCGTCGTGCCGGCGACCAGGTCGCGCAGGTAGACCTGACGGTAGCCACCCGTCGTGGCCGACGTGAGGTTGGTCGCGAGCGAATCGAACGCGACGTAGCGCCCGTTGCCGGAGATGACCCCGAAGCCGCTGTCCTGAAGGCCCCGTGTCCCGGCACTCGACACGGAGGCCGCGACCACCGAGTGGGTGGCCAGGGTCGCGACGTAGACGTCGAAGCCGGCCGTGCCACCCGGCACCAGGGCGGCGGCACCGGAGGTGAAGACCACCGCTGAGCCGTCCGCCGAGATCGCCGGGGAGCTGCTGTTGCCGTTCGCCTCCTGTCCGGTCGGTGTGGCTGACACCAGTCTGGTCGTCCCCGCGACGAGGTCGCGGACGAAGATGTCGGTGAACGCGGTGGGTGGACTGACCAGGTTGCTGGCCGCCGACTGGAAGGCGACGTAGCGGCCGTCGGCGGAGATGGAGGGGCTGCCGCTGTCGTTGCTGCCACCGGGCACCCCGGGGGCAGGCACGGAGACGAGCGTGGTGGTGTCCAACAGCCGGTCACGGACGAACACGTCCGCATACATGTTCTTGTCGTCGGCGGTGAGGTTGCTGGCTGTGGACGTGAAGGCGACGTAGCGGCCGTCTGCGGAGAAGGACGCACCGGTCCCGCTGACGTTGTTGGGCTCACCGCTCATGGCAACCGAGACCCTCGACGTGCCCTCAGCGATAGCGGCACCGCTCGGCGCTGACTGCACCGAGCTGCTGGCCGCGGTCAGCGTCGCCACCCGGAACGTGTAGACCTGACCACTGGTCAACCCGCTGACATCGACCGACGTCGCGCTGGCCATGGTCACGACGCCGCCAGGGCTCGCTGTGGCCTTGTACCCGGTGATGGGCAGGCCGCCGGAATCGGTGGGGGCGGTCCAGGAGACGGTGACCTTGCCGATGTCCGTGGCCCTCGCGGCGACGCCGGTCGGTGCCGCCGGCACGCCGTACGGGATGACCGGCTGGCTCGGAACGCTCGCGAGACTGCTGCCTGCGCTGTTCCTGGCGACGACCACGAACGTGTACGGAGTCCCGTTGTGCAGGCCACCGATGCTGGCGACGCGTGCGCCGCTGCTGGCCAGAACCGTGGCTCCACCTGGAAGCACCCTGACCTGATAGCCGGCCACGGGCGCACCGCCGTCGGTGGCCGGAGCGGTCCAGCTGACCAGGGCGCCGCCGTTCTGCGCAGCGGCGGTCACGCCGCGCGGAGGGCTGGGGACGGCCAGCGTGTGCAGGTAACCGACCACGTCGGCCCAGACCCGTACCGCCGCCTTGGAGCGGTTGACCAGCGCGATGCGGCTCCTTGCCCCCGGCTTGACGATCAGCAGGGTGGTGACCGAGCGGCCGCCCTTGAAGCCGAACGAGCTGGCCCCGGCCTTGCTGCCGGAGGGGTACACGGCGACCGCGCCGGCGCGCAGCGGCCTCGAGACGGTGACCGAAAGCACCACCCCGGACACCGCACTGGTCGGCAATCCCTTGGTGGCGAACGACGTGGAACCCCCGGGCTTGGCGACGACGGAGGCCAGCCGCCTGGCCCTCACCGGCACGAACCGGGTCTTGGCGCTGGCGGCAGCGGCGCTGCCCGGCACGGCGTAGTAGCCGACAACGGTCACCCGCACCCTCGCTGCCCGGGACGACCCGTTGTAGAGCGAGACCCTGCCCTTGGCCGACGGGACCACAGCCGTTGCGGTGGCTCCGTGGTTGGCGGCGAAGGACAGGTTGACGACACTGGGCCGCTTGCTTCCGTACGGGTAGACGGCGATGGTGCCGGCCGCGGTCGGCGCCGGCACGGTGAGGGAGAGCACCGCTGCAGAGGCCGTACCCGGGATCCCTTTGACCGTGAACGACACCGCAGCGCCGGCCTTGACCATGGCGTTGAGGACGAGCCGGTGCTTGACCGAGACGTACGGGGCCTGCGCCGCCGCCGGCGACGTCGGCTTGGGCTTGACCACCGAGGCGGCCGCCGCCGGAGAGGTGGTGACCGTGAGCAGACCGGCCAGAACCGCTGTCGCTGTTGGGATCGCCGTTGTGCTGACCATGGTTCGCCGGAAAGCGTGCCGCTTCATCGTCGTCCCCCCACCCTCGTCGACCTCTGCTCGCACATGCTGACAGGTTCTGGCACGAACCGAAACGGGCGCGGCCGTCGGGTCGCGTCGGTTCAGAACGGTGGTGGGCCTGGGTCGGGTGGTGGTTCTGGTTCGTCGGCGTAGTCGTGGGGGGTGCTGGGGAACTCGGCGCCGTGGGGGCTGGTCCAGGTGAGGACACCGTTGGCGTCGCCTTGACATGTCCAGCCGCCGTGGGTTTTCGCGAGGTGGCCGATCCGGGACAGGCAGGCGATGTTGGATGATGCGGTGTGCCCGCCGTGGCCGGGGTGGTCCGGGTCGAAGGGTTGGATGTGGTCGGCGTCGCCGAGGTAGGCGGAGCGGTGGGAGCCGGGGAACCGGTCGTGGACGTCGCGGGCCTGGGTGAAGGCGC
>JAWWOM010000295.1:0-6990 GCA_033851655.1 Frankiales bacterium | reverse complement strand
ACATCGGTCGGGCGCGGCGAAAGGGGTACGCGATGGTGATCATCGGCCTGGTCTTGCTCATCGTCGCTGTCGTGGTCCTGATGGACATGGGCCTGTCGAGCAGCGGCGTCACCGACGTCCACCTCCTCGGTTGGCACCTCGGCTCCATGGGGCCCGGCAGGGTGCTGCTGCTGGGAACCGCGATCGGAGTCGCTCTGACGCTCGGGCTGGTGTCCGTGCTCTCCGGCTTGCGTCGGGCTCGCCGGCGCCGGCGCGACCGTGACCGGACCATCGCCGGCACGCGCGCCGAGAACAGGCGGCTGGCCGCCCAGCTCGACGAGCAGGCGCGGGCGACGCGAACCGAGAACGCGGCCGAGGCTGAGCACGAATCGACGCGCGGGCAGCTCGTCGAGACCGGCAGCGTGGAGGCCTACCCGAGCGAGACGAACCGGGCCGGAGCGGACTACGTGCTCGGCGCGAAGTACCCGCAAGAGACCTCGTCCACCAGGACGCCTCCGGCGCCTCCGGCCGGCAACGGCTGAGCCCCCCGACCGCCGCATCGCGCTGGCCCGGCTCACGAGCCGGCCCGCGCGACGGCGCGGACGTCCTGGCCGGCCGCCCATCGGCGTAGCGGCTGCGACAACGGCAGGGCGACCACGACGGTGACCGAGCCATCGGCGCCCACCCGGCAGCCGGCGAGGACGGCACGGTTGGCGGCGGCTACGGCCGCTGCCTCGCGACACCCGTCGCCGCCGTCGCGAGCCAGTGCTGCGGCCGCGAGAGCAGCCAGATCGGCGGCCGACTCAGCCCGGTGCCGCGCCGAGACGGCTGAGGCGACGACGATCCCCGCACAGCCGACGGCGAGCACGGCCACGGCGAGGGACAGCACCCAGACCGACGCCGACCCGACGTCGCGGGGACCCTCGGCCACCGCTCGAGCCGTTCTCATCCGACCGGCCGCGTCTCGCGCTCTGCCACGGCCGTCCCGCTGACGGTGGTCGCCGGCAGCCAGCGGCCGAGCGGACCGACCCTGGCCTCAACGGTCACCCTGACCAGCGCGTCGGGCCCTTCGGAGATCACCACCCTCGCGCCCGCCGGGGCAGCCCGGGTCGCCGCCGACCTGACCTGTGCCGAAGACTCGCCACGCGCGGCGGCTCTGGCCGCCTCCCGGGCGGCGTCGCCACAGCGGACCTGGCTGGCGACCGCGGCGATGCCCCACAGGGCGACGGCGGCGACCAGCGCCAGCACCGGCAGGACCGCAGCCGTCTCCGCCGTGACCATGCCGGCGTCCCCGCTGCCCCTCGTCACACCGTGTGCAGAGCGCGGGTCACGATGGAGGTCAGCAGCGTCAGCACCTCGTGGCCCGACACCACCTTGAGCAGCACAGCGGCGAACGCGCAGGCTGCCACCGTGCCGACGGCGTACTCCGCGGTCGTCATCCCTGCGTCGTCCCGCACGCAGCCCGGGAGCCGGTCTCGCCGGCCGCCCTCACGACGGTGGGGGCGGTTGCCGGGCCGGTGCCCGGTCTGACGCCAACGCTTGACCATGGTGCGCTCCTTTGATCGATGAGAACGGTTGCAGGACAAGGGATGTGCGCCCCCGTCGCGCGCTCAGAGAGCTAGCGAACGAAGCAGTCCGACGACGATGGGAACGACGCCGACCAGCACGAACGACGGCAGGAAGCACAGCGCCAGGGGCAGGACGGTCAGCACACCGGCTCTCTTGATGGCGACCTGGGCCTCCACCACGCCGGCCTCCCGCTCGTGTCCCGCGAGCTCCCGGCAGGCGCCGGCCATCGCTGCTCCACTCGCGGTCGAACGGACAGCGAGCCGGCCGACCGGCTGCAGGGCGGCATGGCGCTGCACCGGTCGCCACGCCTCGTCCGGAGCCGCTCCGAGCCCGAGGGAGGCTGCCACCTCGTTCAGCGGTCGGCTGATCGGGGGCCCGCACCCTCGGGCCGCCAGCGAGACCGCCACCGAGGTGGTTGCGCCTGAAGTCAGTGCTGCGGCCATCAGCTCGAGGGCAAGCGGCAGCTGGCGGCGTACCCGGGCTTCGGCGGCGAGCTGCGCGCGGCCAGGCTGGCGAACCAACCAGGCGTTGAGTGCCCCAGCGGCCGCGGCGGCCAACAGCCAGCCCAGCGGGGTGGGCACCAGCAACAGGACGGCGACCACTGAGCAGCCGACCGCCAGCCGGCGGGTCGCCGCGGACAGCCCGGACCGGGGACCGGCCCGGTCGGGTCGGGCTGTCCGGCTCTGCGAGGCGAACCCCGGAAGGGCCGCCACCGCCCGGCCGGCAGCTCCGCTCTGCCAGGTCAGCACCGCTGCGACCAGGGACAGCCCGCAGCTCAGCGACCAGACCGTCACGGCAGCACCTCCCGCAGGCCGGCGGTGATCGCCCTGACCCAGGCCAGGCCGGCGGCGGTCAGGCCGAACGCAGCTGCCAGGCAGCCCGCGCCCCAGGCCGTGCCGAACAGCACCGCCACCGGGCGTGCGCCCAGCGCCTGACCGATGGCCAGCCCCGCCAGGGGCAGGGCCGCCAGCACCGCCGCGGTGCTGCGGGCCCCGGCGAGCTCCGCGCGGGCGATGCCCTGCAGGGAGACACCAGAACGCGCCGCCGAGCCGGCGGCCTCGAGCAGGTCGGCGAGTGGCAGCCCGCCAGAGAGCGCGGAGCTGCAGCATGCGGCGGTCACCAGCAACGACGCGCCGACCGGGTCGCGGCCCGGCGCGGAGCCGCCGGTCAGCGCCGCGCCGACATCTCCACCGGACGTCGCGACGACCGCGCCATGTCGCAGCCTCGTTGAGAGCTCGGGAAATCCCTGCTGTTCAAGGGAAACGGCCTCGAGGGCAGCACCCAGCCCACGGCCTGCGCGCAGCTCGAGAGCCAGCGCGAGCGGTACGTCCACCGTCGCCGCGGACATCGACGGACGACTTTGCCGAAACGGGCCGGCCTGGGGCTGAGCCGGCACCCGGGTCCGGCCGGTGTGGCGACCCGGCTCGCCCAGGACGTCTCGCAGTCGGGTGGCGGGGGCCGGCCCGGCGGACGCGGCCACCAGCAGGCCCAGCACCACCAGCACCTCGGCGGCCATCAGCCGAGCTCAGACGGGGACAAGGCGAGGCCGAGCAGCAGGCTGAGCTGGTCCCAGCCGTCCCGGGGCTGGTAGCTGCCGTCCCGGCACAGGACGACGGCCTCCAGCACCGACGCGAGTCCGTCCGGACCCTGGCGGAGGACTCCGAGACAGGCCAACCGGCGAACGCCTGCGGCACCGCGGTCGAGGTGGACGACGACGTCGACGGCGGCGGCCAGCTGACTGTGCGCCGCCGAGCGGCCGAGCCCGGCCGCCGTGGCGAGGGCCTCCACCCGGGCGGGCAGCGCTCGGGCGCTGCCGGCGTGGACCGTCCCGCAGCCACCCTCGTGGCCGGTGTTCAGCGCCGCGAGCAGATCGACCACCTCGGCACCCCGGACCTCACCGACGACGAGCCGGTCCGGTCGCATGCGCAGCGCCTGACGTACGAGGTCGGCCAGCCCGACCCGTCCGGCACCCTCGAGGTTGGCCGGCCGGGCCTCGAGCCGGACCACGTGCCCCAACGCCGGACGCAGCTCGTTGAGATCCTCGACCAGCACGACCCGCTCGGCGGCCGGGCACAAGCCCAGCAGGGTGGACAGCAGTGTCGTCTTGCCGGAGCCGGTGCCCCCGGTCACCAGAAAGCTGCAGCGGCGCAGCACCAGCTGCACCAGCAGCCGGCCCACGTAGGCCGGGAACATGCCGGCTGCGACCAATTCGTCGAGGGTGAAGGCCGACCGACGCGCCAGCCGGAGTGAAAGCACGGGACCATCGGCCGCGATGGGAGCCAGCACTGCATGCAGCCGGATCCCGTCCGGCAGCCGGACATCGACCCAGGGCTGGGCATCGTCGAGGCGGCGCCCGGCGCCGGCGGCGAGCCGCTGGGCGAGCCGCCGGACGGCTGCGGCGTCGGTGAAGACCACCGGCGTCCGCTCGAGGCGCCCCGCACGCTCGACCCACACCTGATCCGGGCCGTTGACCAGGATGTCGGTCACGGCCGGATCGTCAGCGAGTGGCTGCAGCACCCCGATCCCGACCAGCTCCGACTCCACCTGGTCGAGCCGGCGCAGCATGCCGGCATCCCCCGACAGGGCTGAAGCCGCCCGGACCGCGGAGGCGACCGAGGCCCGGCTCACCGGTGCACCATCCCTAACCAGTCGCTCCCGCACCGAGGCCGCCAGCCCTGCTGAGCTCACGCCACCCACCTGCTCTGCGGCCGTACGACGTCCTGGAGGAAGCCCGCGCAGAACGTGGCCAGCGGTCCACGGGTGCGCCGGCCGGGCGGGTCACCCCGCTCCAGCGCTGCGGCGATGCCCGGCTCGGGACGGATGACCCCGGCGAGCGGCAGACCCAGCGCTTCGGCGATCACCTCGGCGTCCAGGCCGCTCGGGGCCGGACCGCGAACCAGGACCCGCACGTCGGGGCAGTAGTCACGGATGGAGGCAAGGACGCGGGACGCGGCGGCAGCCGCCCGGAGCTCGGCCGGAACGACCAGCAGGGTGACGTCAGCCAGCTCGAGCACGACTTGGGAGGCCTGGACGAACTGCCGCGGCAGGTCGACGACCACCAGGTCGCTGCCGCGCAAGCCGGCGTCGAGCAAGGTGGCCATCGCCTCACCTGGGACGTCGGCACCGTCAGCCCGGCCCCAGGACAGGACGGTGAGCTCGTCCACCTGCGGCAGCGCCTCGTACAACGAGTCGGCCATCAGCCGGCCACGGGCGCCGGCCAGCTCGGCCCAGCGCAGACCATCGGAGGCTTCGCCGCCGAGGACCAGGTCGATGCCGCCGCCGAGCGGGTCGCCGTCGACCAGCAGCGTCCGGTGCCCCAGCCGCAGACCCGTCACCGCGAGCGCGGTGGCGGTCACGGTGGCGCCGCCACCACCCCGGCCACCCACCACGGCGACCAGGGACCCCCGCCTCGCGCCGTCGACGGCCTCGGCGAAGCGGTCGACCAGCCACGACTCACCGTCCGGCAGCAGAACTACGTGCTCTGCTCCGACGTCGACGGCGCGCCGCCACACGCCGGCGTCGTCGAGGTCCCTGCCGACCAGCACCACGCCGGTCCGCCGGGGCAGTCGGGCGGCCGCGACAGCCGGAGCGAGGTCGTCCCCGACCAGGATGAGCGGTGCGCTCGGCCAGGCGGCCCGCGCCGTCGACGCAGACTGGAGCACGATCGCCTCGGCACCCGCCGCCGCGACCAGCCGCAGCAGGCTGTCGAGCAGATCGGCGTCCTCGGTGAGCAGCAACGGACGCCGCGACGGCGAGCTGTGCGAGGCCGCGCTGGGTGGCGGCGAGTCGATCGGCATGGGCGTCCTCCCGGAGCTGGTGGGAGGTCGACCATCACCGGGAGAGCGCGCCGGTCGCCAGCGGAACCGAGTGCCTGTGGACGAAATCGGCACCTGGGGACAATCTCACCCGGGGGCCGCGCGCCGGCGCCGGATCGGGCAGCATGGAGGCCTTGGCCATGGGGAGACGGGCCGTGACCGGACAGCGGACGACCCCCGCTGGGGGGGTAGCGGGGGTCGTCACAGAGGTCCGACTCCGGGGGGGTTGAGCCGGACCCGTGTTGGGGGACCGGAGCAGCAGCACTGCTCCCAGGTCCAGGACGGTATGACCCGTCACCAGCCATCTAAACACGAGGTTGCCGATGGCGCGAGATCTTGACCAGAACTGGTTTCCGGCGCAGAGCCGAGCTCCCGCGGGGCATCGGGCCGATGACAATTCCGTCACTTGTCACACCCTCCACCGACCCGGAACGGAGCGGCAAGCGGAGCAGGGATTTCGGGACACTCTTCCCATCCGGCGCATCCTGGCGTACAACGGGCGTACGGGGTTGCCGGAAACGGCGACGCGATCGGCGTTCCCAGCGGGCCCGTGCAGATGCTGACGGGTACCCACGCGCGACCAGCCACGAGAGGCAGTCGAGATCAGGCGGCCCAGACTTCCCGACCTGGTCCGACATATCGGTGCACGCTTGGTAGCCCAGATCTTCTGCCCACGACGGCGCCCCCCTCGGGGGGCGCCGTCGGCCCGTCGGGCCAGAACGTGCATCGCCCGGGACGGGCCGGCCGCATCGGTGGCCCGGTCAGCCGCGGACCATCGCCTCCGCCACCGCCAACGCCTCCCGGGCGCCGACCAGCGCAGCGCGTGCGCAGTGCACCAGCCACGGCCCGGGATCGCCGCCGCCGTACGAGGCCAGGCTCTGCACATAGTCGCCGAGCTCGAGGTGGCCGACTTCGGGCGTGCAGAGCAGGCCCGGGTCCAGACCACGGTCCGCCAGGACCAGCCGCGCGGCCGCGCGGGCAACCACGCCGTTGCCGTGGTCGAAGCCGGCGGCGGTTGCCAGCTCACCGTGCACGACAGCTGCCACCAGCAACGCCGGTGCCGTGGTCGTGCTGAGGGCGAGCGAGCCGATCCGGCCGAGCGCGGCGGCACCCACCACGTCGGCGGGCCGGCCCAGCCGGTCAGGCCCGGCCAGGTCGGCCGCGGCCAGCAGGTGCAGCCGAGCCAGCGCCTGTCGCGGCGACGAGCGCCAGACCGAACGGAGTCGGGCCAGCTCCCCGTAGGCCCGGAGGGCTCCGGCCAGCACGGGATCGCCGGCCGGGCCGAGCCGGGCCCGGTCGAGAGCAACGTCCGCACCCTCGATCGCCGCGGAGGCTCTGGCTCCGCGCAACGCGCTCTCCGCTGCCAGCTCGGGGGTCCGTGACCGCACCACGCGGTGCACCAGCAGCCGGTCGACCATCGCCCGCGCCTCGGTCATGGCGTCATCGACTCCGGGCAGAGCCGCCAGGGCGGCCCAGGATCCGGTTCCCGCTGCTGGCGCCGAGCCGGGCGAGATCACTCCGCGAGGGTAGCCGGAGGGGTTACGGTGCGTGCATGGCGCAGGCCTTGCTGGTCATCCTGATCGCCGCCGTCACGGTGGGGCTGCCGGTCGTCGTCCTGTTCCGGATC
>JAWWOM010000279.1:0-7721 GCA_033851655.1 Frankiales bacterium | reverse complement strand
CGCCGCTCGTTGCCCAGCTCATCGGTGGGCAAGGCTCCCCCGCCGCCGCCGGCCTGCGCGAACAGCGCCGACCAGTCGGACAGGTAGGCGAGGGTGGCCGCCCGGGCGGCCTTGAGGTTGCCGGCGCGAGTGGCACGGTCGGCCGCCAACCGGTCCCGCTCGGCGTTGATGGCGGAGCTGCTCTGCTGGGCGGCGGCAGCGATCTCGGCGAACAGCGTGCTTCGTACCGCCGGTGAGGTGAGCGAGGAGTTCAGCAACGGCTCGGCGTACTGGACGACGTCCCGGGTGTGCGACACCGCCTGCTCGACCGAGGCCTCCCCGGCCGCCGACAGGGCGAGCAGCCGATCGTACGAGGCCTGCGCGTGCCGTCGCTGCACCGACCGCTCGTGGGGCAGGACGACGGACACCACGAGGGAGCCGGCCGCAGCCAGCACGGCTGCGGTCAGCAGCGCGCGCCGCCGCCCCTGATGCGGCTCGGCGCCGTGCTCCAGTGCGTCGAGCTCCGCGGCATCGGTGCCAGGTGCGGAGACCTCGAGCTCGCGCGGGACCTCCGCGTCACCTCGGTCGTCCCGTCGCCAGCTCATGGCCCAGCATGCACCGGCGTCTCCTGGCCCACAACTCGAGCCGCGGCGGTGCCTGCACCTACCGCTGGTCGCGGGCGCCGGGGACGACCAGCCCGCTCTCGTAGGCGATCACGACGGCCTGCGTGCGGTCACGGAGACCCAGCTTGCCGAGCACTCGGCTGACGTGCGTCTTGACCGTCTCCTCCGTCACCACGAGCCGGACCGCGACCTCCGGGTTGGACAGGCCCTCGGCGAGCAGCAGCAGCACCTGGGTCTCGCGCGGGGTGAGGGCGGCCAATGCCTTGGGCGGCAAGGACTCCGGCCTGACCTGCTGACCGGCGAACTGGGCGATGAGCCGCTGGGTCACGCCGGGCGCGAGCAGTGCCTGCCCGGCGGCGATGACCCGTACGGCGTCGAAGAGCCGTTCGGCCGTGACGTCCTTGAGCAGGAAGCCACTGGCACCGGCCCGCAGCGCGTCGTAGACGTACTCGTCGAGGTCGAACGTGGTGAGGATCAGTACCCGCGGCTCCGGCACCAGTCCGGCGAGCTGCCGGGTGGCCGCGATGCCGTCCAGCACCGGCATCCGCACATCCATCAGCACGACATCGGGGTGCAGCTCGCGGCAGAGCAGGACCGCCTCGGCGCCGTCGCACGCGGTGCCGACGACGGTGAGGTCCGGCTGCGTGTCGAGCAGCCGCGCGAAGCCTTCCCGTACGACCTGGTGATCGTCGGCGACGACGATGCGGACCGGCGAGGTCATCCCGAGACCTCAGCCTTTGCAGGCAAAGTCGCCTCGACCAGGAACCCGCCACCTGCCAGCTGACCGGTGCGCAGCCGGCCCCCCACGGCAGCTGCCCGCTCGCGCATCCCGAGCAGGCCGAGGCCGCCCTGCACCTCGGTCGAGCCCGGGCCGGGTCCGTTGTCGCGGATCCGCAGCCGTACGGTGTCCTCGGTGTAGTGCAGCTCCACGTCGACCGCCGCGCCGGGCGCGTGCCGGCGGGCGTTGGTCAGTGCCTCCTGCACGATGCGGTAGACCGCGAGCTCGACGCCGGGGTCCAACAGCTCGGGGGGCCCGTGCAGGATCAGCCGGGTGCCCGCCCCGGTCGCAGCCCGCGCCTCGTCCAGCAGGTCGTTCAGCTGGCGCAGGCCCGGCTGCGGCCGCAGGTCAGGGATCTCGTTCTCGGCATCCTCGCGCAGCACGCCGAGCAGCCGGCGCATCTCGGTCAGTGCCGCCCGAGCCGTGTCCCCGATGGCCGAGAGCCGCTGGGCACCGGCGGCAGGCAGCCCGGGCGTCGTCAGCCGGGCGGTCTCGGCCTGCACCGCCACCATGGAGATGTGGTGCGCGACGACATCGTGCAGCTCGCGGGCGATCCGCGCCCTTTCCCCCCGGGCGGTGTGCGCGACCAGCGTGCCGTCGATGAGCTCCCGGGCGGCAGTGTGCGCGCCTGCCTCACGCCTGGCCCGCACGGCTGCACCGGCCCACGCTGCCGCAGGAGCAAGCGCCGCCAGCAGCACGGCCGGCACTCGCGACTGGCCGGGGCCGGCCAGAGCCAGGACCGGGTACGGGATCACCAGTGCCGCGGCCAGCAGCTGGGAGCCGCCGGCGGTCAGCCGGAACAGCACGACCAGCTGCGCGCAGACGCCGGCGCCGGTGAGCGTGTGGAAGGGCGCGAGTGACAGCACATCGGCTGCGCAGACGGCAATCGCGGCCGATGCAGGTCTCAGGAACGCCGGCGGCAACGTCGTCGCCAGGGCGAGCAGGCAGAGTACGAGGACGAAGCGCGGGCTCTCCCGCCTGGCGAGCAGGAGCACCTCTGCCAGGGCCGCCAGCCCCAGCACGGTGGCGGCGACCGGCAGCGCCCGGGGGTCGGCGACCACCCGCCTCACGGTGCCGGGCCCCGTCCTGGTCATGAGGCCATTGTCGCCCCTGCCGGCCGTCCTGACGTCCCTCTTGTCAGGGACGGCATCCCCCGTGCCAGCGAGGCCGAAGATGGCTCGCCGGGGTGACGACCCGGCGGCCGCCTGGCCCTAGCGTCTCCGGCATGGACGCAACGATCGAAGTAGCCGGCCTCCGCAAGCGTTTCGGATCCACCCAGGCACTGGACGGGTTGACCTTCACGGTGTCGCCCGGACAGGTCACCGGGTTCGTCGGCCCCAACGGCGCCGGCAAGTCCACGACCATGCGGGCGATCGTCGGGCTCGACGCCGTCGACGAGGGCACGGCCCTGGTCGGCGGGCAGCCGTACCAGAGCCTGCGGCACCCGCTGAGCCAGGTCGGGGCGTTGCTGGATGCGGCAGCCCTGCAGCCGAGCCGCACCGGGCGAAACCACCTGCTCTGGCTGGCCCACTCACAGGGCCTCGGCGCACGGCGGGTGGATGACGTGATCGAGCAGGCCGGGCTGGCGACGGCGGCCGGGCGCAAGGCGGGCGGCTACTCCCTCGGCATGCGGCAGCGGCTCGGCATCGCGGCGGCGCTGCTCGGTGACCCGCCGGTGCTGATGCTCGACGAACCCTTCAACGGGCTCGACCCGGAGGGCATCGTCTGGATGCGCGGCCTGCTCAGATCCCTTGCGGCGCAAGGCCGTGCCGTACTGGTCTCGAGCCACTTGATGAGCGAGCTACAGGACAGTGCCACGCATCTGGTGGTCATCGGACGCGGCCGCCTCGTCGCGGACACGAGCGTCGCCGACCTGGTCGCCGCGGCGTCGGGCGACCGGGTGGCGTTGCGGACCAGTGCCCGTACGGAGGCCATGGGAGTCCTTGCCCACGCCGGGGCAACGGTGGCGGCCACCGGGCCGGACACCGTGACCGTCTCGGGACTCGACTCGTCCAGCATCGTCGTCCTGCTGGGCGAGAGCGCGGTGCCCTTCTCCGAGGTCTCGGCCCATCGGGCGACCTTGGAGGAGGCGTACATGGAGCTCACCAGGGACACCGTCGAGTTCCGCGGGTCCGCGCAGCCGGAGCAGAGCCGATGACCATCACCGGCTACCGCTCACCCCTGCCGGTCGGGGACGACGGTTTCCCCTCGCAGGTGCGGGCCGAGTGGACCAAGTTCCGTACCGTACGGGGCTGGGTGGTCGGTCTGCTGACCGCAGCCGTGGTCACGGTGCTGGTCAGCCTGCTGGGGGCGACCGGCAGCGGCCGGTCGTGCCGGCACGGGTGCACCGGCCCGGTGGGACCGGGCGGCGAGGCCGTCGTCGACGCGTTCTCCTTCGTGCACCAGCCGCTGACCGGCGACGGCAGCATCACCGTACGGGTCACGTCCCTGAAGGGCGGCACGGACACCGGTCTCGAGCCGTGGGCCAAGGCGGGGCTGATCGTCAAGGCGAGCACCGCCCAGGGATCGGCCTACGCGGCAGTGATGCTGACCGGCGGTCACGGTGTCCGGATGCAGTGGGACTACATCCATGACAAGGCCGGCAGTACGAGTCCTCCGGCCTCGCCGCGTTGGCTGCGGTTGACCCGGTCCGGCGCCACGTTGACCGGCTCCGAGTCGGCGGACGGCGCGCACTGGACGGCGATCGGGACATCACGGCTGGCCGGGCTGCCCTCGACGGTGCAGGTGGGGATGTTCGTCACCTCACCGGACCACGTCGAGACCGCAGTGCACTTCGGCGGGTCGAGCTCGATCGGCGGCCCCAGCTCTGCCACCGCCGGCTTCGACCAGGTGGGCGTGCAAGGACAGGGTGGCCCGTGGACCGGAGGCCTGGTCGGCGGGGGCGGTGGTCCCGCCGCCCGGCCTGGTTCCTCCAGCTTCCACCAGGCGGGCGGCACGTTCACGATCAGCGGGTCCGGCGACATCGCCCCGGCGGTGGGCGGACTCGGCACCAACACCGTCGACCGAAGCCTGGTGGGCGCGTTCGCCGGGCTGATGGTGATGATCGTGCTGGGGGCGATGTTCATCACCGCGGAGTACCGACGGGGGCTGATCCGGACCACTCTCACGGCAAGCCCGCGGCGCGGCCGGGTGCTGGCGGCCAAGGCCCTCGTCCTCGGCGGCATCGCCTTTGTTGCCGCGCTCGCCGCCTCGGCGCTCGCCTTCTGGCTCGTCGGCGGGCTGAGGCGCAGCAAGGGTGACTACTCGCTGCCGGTGTCCACACTGACCGAGATGCGCGTCGTGGTCGGCACTGCTGGGATCCTCGCCGTGACCGCCGTCCTCGCGCTGGCCGTCGGCTCGATCCTGCGACGCAGTGCCGGGGCGGTGACCGCGGTCGTCGTGCTGACGGTGCTCCCGTACATCCTCGCGGTGGCCTCCGTGCTGCCGGCCGCGCCTGCACAGTGGCTGTTGCGGGTGACGCCGGCGGCCGCGTTCGCCATCCAGCAAAGCATTCCGGAATATCCACAGGTCAGCACCCTCTACACGCCGGCGAACGGCTACTTCCCACTCGCACCCTGGTTGGGGTTCGGTGTGCTGTGCGCATGGACCGCTGCTGCGCTGGCCCTGGCGGTTGTCCTGCTACGGCGGCGGGACGCGTGAACCCGGCATGAACGAAGCCATCCACGCCGAGTGGACCAAGCTGCGCACGGTGGCCGGCACGTGGTGGCTGCTGTTCGCGGTGATCGTCCTGACGACCGGGCTCGGCGCCGCCGCTGCCGCAGCCGTCACCTGCTCCTACGCGGGCTGCCAGCAGGACCCGGTGAAGATCAGCCTCACCGGCACCACGCTGGGGCAGGCGATCATCGCGATCCTGGCCGTTTCGGTCATCGGCGGCGAGTACGCGACCGGCATGATCCGTACCACCCTGGTCGCCGTCCCGCGGCGCTCCACCGCCTTGGCCGCCAAGGCGGTGACCCTCGCAGCCGTGGTCCTCGCTGCGAGCCTGCCGTCCGTGCTCGGCAGCGTGCTGCTGGGCCGACTTCTCTTGCCTGGCAGCGGATTTACCGCAGCTCATGGCTTCTCGGCCCCGTCGCTGACCGACCCTTCGACGCTTCGGGCGGCTGTCGGCTCGGTGCTCTATCTCGCCCTCATCGCGCTGCTCGCCCTCGGCATCGCCACCGTCGTACGGGACCCTGCGGTGGCGACCGGTGTCGTGCTGGGGCTGCTCTACCTGTCACCGGTCCTGGTCCACCTGGTCTCCGACCCGCACTGGCAACGGCACCTGCAGCAGATCTCGCCGATGAACGCCGGCCTGGCCATCCAGAACACCACCAACCTGCGCGGGCTGCCGATCAGCCCGTGGTCCGGGCTAGGCGTGCTCGCCGCCTGGGCAGCGTTGGCGCTCGCCGCCGGCGGCCTCGCGCTGCGCGTACGCGACGCCTGAGCCGCCACCGGCGCATCACGGGATCCGGCTGAGCATCGGTCTGTCAAAACCAGCGCGCCGCGCAAACGCTCCGTGCAGGATGGTGGTCGAACCGCGAGCCGGCCCGTTCCGCGCTGATAACGTTCCGGCGGACGGCAGCGAGCACCGAGCGGAGCAGCCTATGACCGGGGACCAGCCGCGCAGCGCCGCGGAGGCACCGCCCGACCATGTCCACCCGCTGCCGCCGCTGCCCGAGAGCGTGGGCGAAGCCCGGCGGCTGGTCACGGCCCGGCTGCGGGCGCTCGAGGTCAGCGACACCCTCGTCGACACCGCCCGCCTGTTGGTGAGCGAGCTGGTCACCAACGCCGTCCTGCACGCCCGGACCGACATCGGGCTCCGCCTCGACGTCCGATCGGCGGTGCTCCGCGTCGAGGTGTCCGACCGCAGCGTGCGGATGCCCAGCCCCCGGCACTATGCGCCGACCGCTGCCACCGGCCGTGGGATGGCGCTGGTGGAGGCCTTGTCCCACCAGTCCGGCATGCAGGTCACCGACGTCGGCAAGATCGTCTGGTTCGACCTGTCGCTGAACCTGTCGGCGCCGGGCGCCACGCCGGTCTTCAAGGAAACCTCGCCCGCCGCCCGCAGCGACGACCCAGTGGCCCCGGCCGGCCAGACGTTCCCCGTACACCTGGGTGGTGTGCCGGCAGCCCTGTACGAGGCCTTTGCCCAGCAGGCCGAGGGACTGCTGCGGGAGTACCTGCTGGCCGCCTTCACGCAGGACGTGGACGAGGCAGCCACCGGCCGGCTGGGGACTGCGGCCGAGGCGCTCGGCCGGATCACCGACGCCGTCGGCAGCGTGCTCGCCGAGCAGTCACCAGCCGCGCCCCGGGTCGACGTCTCCCTGGTCATCCCGGCCACGGCCGCTCCGACGTTCCCGGTCCTGCAGGCGGTCCTCGCCCGGGCCGTGGAGATGGCCGACGCCGGCGACCTGCTCGCACCGCCGAGCCAGCCCGAGATCGTGGCGCTCGGAGACTGGTTCTGCGCACAGGTGCTGGACCAGTCCGAAGGACGACCGGCGCAGCCGTGGCGACGGCGCGACGACGGCCGTCCACCCGAGCGGCCGCGCCCGGACTGGGACGCGACCGTCGTGCACAGCGCACCGACCGCGATGGTGGCCGCCGACGAGACCAACCGCATCCTGGCGACCAACGACGCGCTCACCAGCCTGCTCGGCTGGACCGCCGACGAGCTCGTCGGCCGGCGCATCGTCACCGTGATCCCGGAAGATTTGCGCGAGTCGCACATCGCCGGCTTCACCCGCTACCTGGCCACGGGGCAGGCTCGCATCCTGGGCGAGCCGGTCGACGTCCCGGCACTCCACCGCGACGGGCACCTGGTCGCGATCACCATCGTGGTGCGTGAGCACCAGCTGCCCCGCGGTGGACGTGTCTTCATCGCCGAGCTGACCGAAGCCGGCTCCGACCAGGCCTAAAAGTCGGTCGTTCTGCCGTAAGTCCCCGCACCGTGAGCTGTTCCGGCTGCGCTGCCTCCTCGTTCGAAATTGACAACGGTTTCCATTACTGTCAGGGTAGATCCGGCCCAGCCACCCCGCCATGACCTCCAGGAGACCACCCCATGACCGAGACCTCCGGCCACGGCCGCCGCACCGGCCTCGGCCGATGGGGAGGGCTGCTGGCCGGCCTGACCGTGACCTTCGCGCTGGCCGGCTGCAGCAGCAGCTCCGCCACCGGTCCCCGCACCGGTCCCGGCGCCGTGGTGCCCGTCGTCGCGGGCGAGAACTTCTGGGGCGACATCACCCGTCAGATCGGCGGGGTCCACGTCAAGGTGACGTCGATCATCACCGACCCGAACGCCGACCCGCACTCGTACGAGACCGACCCCAAGGACGCCGCGGCGA
>JAWWOM010000236.1:0-4522 GCA_033851655.1 Frankiales bacterium | reverse complement strand
GCCGACTACCCGTACATGCCGATCAGCCTCGGGTACGAGCTCGGGTGACCACCCGTCGCCAGACGGACAACCTGCTCGGCGCGCTGGCGCTGTCGGTGGTCGACCGGATCAGCAGTGTCGCGGACGGTGCAGGGCACTCCATGACTGCGGCCACGGCGCTGTCAGCGATGGCCGGCTTCCTCGATGGGGCAAGCATCGACCGGCTGCGTGACGTGCTCGGGCTCAGCCACTCGGGGGCGGTCCGCCTGGTCGACCGGCTGGTTGCCGATGGGCTCGCCCAACGGCTGCCGGGCCCGGACGGCCGGAGCCGGTCGGTGACGCTGACGACCGAAGGCCGGGAAGCCGCCGCCCGGATCGCGGCGGAGCGGGAGGCGCTGCTGCACCGGCTCACCGGCGCACTGGACGCCCAGGAGCGGAGCCAGCTCCAGCAGCTGCTGGCGAAGATGCTGGCTGAGGTGGTGGCCACCAAGGACGGCGGAGCCTGGGTCTGCCGGCTGTGCGACCTGGGCGCCTGCGGGCGCGACGACGGCAAGTGCCCGACGGCGCGAGCTGCCGCAGTCAAGTACGGACCCGAGGCGGTCAGCTCTCCCGCGGGCCGGACAGGGTGTCGAGCAGCTGGGCCAGCCGGGCCCGTACCCCTCGACGGAGCTGGGACGGGCCTTCGGCGGCGGAGACGCTGACCAGGTGGCTGACCAGGTCGAACGACACCGGGGGCAACCCGTCCGGCAGCACCACGCCGTTGTCCGTACGGTGCCCACCGGGGACAACGAGTGCGTCGTGCGCCAGCGACTCCAGCTCGCGGTCGCCGCCGTCCAGGGTGAGGATCACCGCACCGTCGTGGCGGGCGTCGGACACCCGCTCGAGCAACGAGGCGGGCGGCGTGTCAGGGGCGATGACGAAGACGGTCTCGCCCTTGCCTGCCTGCTCGAGCCGCTCCATCCCGATCGAGAGGTGGGCCGGGGCGCCGGCCGGAGGTTGCCAGCGGATCAGGGTCGGCGCCAGCGACGGCATCCCGGACCAGCGCGACTCCTCGTCGAGGTGGGCGGTCAGGTGCCACGGCTCCTCGTCCGGCGTGCCGACCAGCAGCAGCCCGCCGGGGTCGTGACCGGCCTCGCGCAGCGACTTGCCGAACCTGCGGGTGCGGTCGCCCCAGCCGGTGGACGAGAGCAGCTCGCGGAGTGCCTTCACGCTCGCCGCATCCACCGGCACCTCCAGCCCGCTGCCCGGTCGGTCGCTCCGCCGATGGCAGGATCGTCGCATGAGTATCGCGGCGGACATCTCGCCCCCCTCCCTCGACGGCCTGACGATCGGCGTTCTCGGAGGTACGGGCGAGCAGGGGCGCGGGCTGGCCCGCCGGTTCGCGATGGCCGGGCTGCCGGTGCTGCTCGGGTCCCGTACGGTCTCCCGCGCGGAGCAGGCCGCCGACGGGATGGACGGGGTGACCGGCTGCCTCAATGCGGACGCCGCCGTCGCGGACATCGTGATCGTCGCGGTGCCCTGGGACGGCCACGAGGCGCTCCTGCGGGAGCTGGCCCCGTCGCTCCAGGGGCGGCTGGTGGTGGACTGCGTCAACCCGCTGGCCTTCGGCAAGGGTGGCCCGCGACCGGTCGCCGTCCCCGAGGGGAGTGCTGCCCAGCAGGCCGCCGCCCTGCTGCCGGGGTCCCGGGTGTGCGCAGCGTTCCACCACATCAGCGCCCGGCTGCTGCTCGAGGGTGACGGGCCGCTGGACACCGACGTCCTGGTGGCCGGGGACAGTCGCGAGGACAAGGACCTGGTGATCGCCCTGGCCGGCACCATCGCCGGGATGCGCGGCATCGACGCCGGTCCGCTGCACCTGGCCGGCCCGCTCGAGGCGATGACGGCCGTGCTGATCGCGGTGAACCGACGCTACAAGGCCCACGCCGGCTTGCGGATCACCGACGTGTGACCATCACCCGTCCTCAGCCTGCGCCGGACGGAGGACCGGATCCATTGCCGGTCAGGTGACCCTGACGACGAACGGGGTCCCGTACGTCGCCAGGTAGGCCTTGTTGGCGCCGAGGACGAGGCGGACCGGATAGCTGCCGGCCGTGCCGAACTTGAACGAGACCGGGATCGAGGTGCCGACCGTGGTCCCTGCGCCAAGGACGTGCCACTTCTTCTTCGACTGGTACTGAAGACTGACCCTGGTCCCGTTAGGCAGGTGCGCGACCGTGCAGGCGCCTGAGCCGAAGCTGCCGTGCCGCACCGTCTTGTCTGCCTTGCAGACGATGGGCGCGAACACCCCGATCCTGGTCGTCGACCGGGTGGTGCCGAAGCCGGGCGCAGGCAGGACGGTCGCCGTCACAGTCGTGTTGAGCCCGATCTTCGTCGCCAGCGAGAAGTGGCCGGTCAGCCCGGTGCCCACGGTGATCGCGTGTGCCTTGCCGGTCGCCGGCGTGAGCGTCAGCCGGACCTTGGCGGCCACGACCGGGGCGCCGCTGGTGACCGCGTTGACCTGGCCACGGACCACCGCGAGCTTGCCGGCGTGGCCCCAGGGGATGCGGCTGAGGACGACTTTGCTTGCGCTGTAGGCAAAGTAGGGCAGCACGGCACTGGAGGCGGTGCTCACCGTCGTGCCCATCGTCACCTGAATGCTGTGCGACCCGGACCAGGTCGGCTGCGCCACGGTGAAGGTCCCGGCGCAGTCCTTGGCGGTGGTGACGACGACCGTGCACGGTACGGGGACGCCGTACTTCACCTGGTCGACCCACAGCTGCAGCGACACCGGTGCGTCGTTCTGGCTGAGGTCGACGGATCCGGTGGCGTTGACGGTCAGCGTGCCCTTGGCGACGGCGTTCGGCTTCGGCGAGGTGATGGTCACCGTCGGCGCGGGATTGACCGCGGTGACGGTGAGCGGGGCGCTCACGACCGCCGGGTCGCTCGGGGTTGTCAGCACGACCTGCAGCACGTGCGGCCCGTTCAGCCCGGTCGAGTCCCAGGTGAACGTTGTCGGACAGCTCGGCGCGGCAGTCGCCGCCTGGCACGGCGCGGGGAGCCCGTACGGAGCGCCGTCGACGTTGAGCACTGTCCTCGCTGTCGTCGTCTCGGCCGGGTCCACGTTGCCGGCGACGCTGATCGTCACGAGCCCGCTCACTGTTGCCGATCCTGCCGGCGCGGCGATCGCCACTGTCGGCGGGACGGCGGCGCGAGCGACGGTGATCGGGGCGATGAGGGCTGTCGCCGTCGAGGCCGCGACCAGCAGGGACAGGGTCAGTCGACGAGCAGCGCGCAAGATCGTGCCTCCTGGCGGCGGGGGATGGGCCGCCCCGCAGAATACCGTCACAGATCCGGCATTCGATGAGGTGCGGAGCCCGAGGCTGCGTGAGCGTCAGGCGTTGGACGCGGTAGGGCGCGTCAGGCGTCTAACACAGGGCCGAGGGTGGTTGAGCCCGCCACGCGCTATACCCACCCGCCGCACGCAACTGCCGTACTCAGCGGTAGCTGTGCTCCTCGCCCGGATAGCGGCCCCCGCGCACGTCCTCCGCGAACGCTTGCGCCGCCGTGGTGAGAGCGCCCCGCAGGTCCGCGTACCGCTTGAGGAACTTGGGCCCCGGACCCTCGGTGAGGCCGGCCATGTCCTGCCAGACCAGCACCTGCGCATCGGTGGCGGAACCTGCGCCGATGCCGATGGTCGGGATCTCGAGGCTGCCGGTCACCCGTTCGGCCAGCTCGGCCGGGACGACTTCGAGCACGACGGCGAACGCCCCGGACGCCTGCAGCGCCTTGGCGTCGTGCAGCAGCCGCTCGCCGGACTCGCCGCGGCCCTGGACCCGGTAACCGCCGAACGCGTTGACGCTCTGTGGGGTCAGCCCGAGGTGGGCCATGACCGGGATGCCGGCCTCGACCAGCAGCTCGACGTGCGGCAGCACCCGCTCACCGCCCTCGAGCTTGACGGCGTGCGCGCCGCCCTCCTTGAGGAACCGCACGGCCGTGGCGAGTGCCTGCTGGGGCGACTCCTGGTACGAGCCGAACGGGAGGTCGGCGACCACGAGTGCCCGCCGGGTCGACCTGCTCACGCCGCGCACCAGCGGAAGCAGCTCGTCGACGGTGACCGGCACCGTCGAGTCGTAGCCGTAGACCACGTTGGCTGCGGAGTCCCCGACCAGCAGGACGGGGATGCCGGCGTCATCGAAGATCCGCGCGCTGAGTGCGTCGTAGGCGGTGAGCATCGCCCACTTCTCGCGTCGCGGCTTGGCGTCCTGGAGATCGCGGATGGTCACGCGCCGCAGCGGTCGGGAGGCCGCCGCCGGGTCGCCGTACAGAGGGGAGGTGCTGCTCAGGTCGGTCATGGCGGCGTTCACCCAGGCCTCTCGTCATCTCGGGGCGCCTGCGGCGTCCCCGGACTACGTCGATCGTCGCACGGCAATCGCCAACTGCCGAGGGGGGCGCCTGATTCCTGGTCGGCAGCTCGCCGCGGCCGGCCATGGCTTATGTTGAACCCCATCGTTGACCTGGTTCTTCAGGGTGCCGCTGTGCCGTCCGAGTGTCGGGACTTCAGTGG